>NZ_JBQXDJ010000011.1:0-93428 GCF_052601015.1 Chitinimonas violaceus
ATGTTGTATCGCGCGACGGGTTGCCGGTGTCGTTGTGGCGCTTCCATGTAGAACCTGTCCCATAGCTCATCCTTTCGTAGCTGGCTAAAGATTAGACCAGCATACTGTGGGACTAAACATCTAAGAAACTGTTCATCGTAAACAAGATCATCATACTGAAGAAACGTCTATCCCAGGCAATTGTCAGCACTATGTAGCCAGCTCCCAATTCCACGCGGATAAAGACTTACCATATGTTGCCCGATAACCAAACTATCTACATTTAGCCATGCAAGTGAAGCGTCATCACCATTGTCCGTTATGTGGAGGGCCCAACTCCTGTGCGCTTGCTCAGACAGGCGACATGGCAGCCTCATGCTGGTGCCGTGAAATCAAATTTGCCCCAGCGACACTGGCCAGAATTGCTACAGAATTACAGGAGCAGGCTTGCATCTGCCCGCGCTGTGCTACATCGATGAACGAGACATCAGCAGATACTGGGAATACGCCTACAGCCCTTGGCGATAAAGCTTAGGTGATGCCTACTAGCCCAACGCTTCAAAACGCACCTGCAACGACCCCAACCCGGTGTAGTCAATCGTCAGATCCTGAGCCAGCGGCAAAGTCAGCACCCCAGCGTAAGAGCCAGTTATCACCACCTGCCCCGCATGGATAGCCTGACCATGGCTACGCAAATATTCGACCAGCCAATACAACGGCAAGCGTGGCAGGTTATTAGGATGACGGCCTGGATATTCTTCTATCGGGCCGCAGGCATCTGCTAGCTTTAAGTGCACTTCGCTGGTCTGCTGGGCCAACTCGCTATCCACTTCCGGCCCCAGAAATAAACCCTGGTTCACCAGACCATCTGCCAATGCTTCTGGAAAGCTGACGCTGGCCGGATCGCTATAACGGCTGGCTATCAATTCCAACGCCAGATGGGTGCGTGTAATCGCGGTATCGATTTCTGTATAGGTATATGGCAAATCACGAACCGGTAAACCTTTGCCAAACACAAAGGCAAACTCCGGCTCCACCCTCGCATGTCCTCCCTTGGACCAAATTGGACAAGGGTTGCTACGCTGAATGGTATGACTGTAGATAGGCGCCACCACAATACGATCGGGCGTAGGCAAACCGCACTTCCAACCACCGACCTCGGCATCCATCTCGCGGGTAACCGCGGACTGCACCATCACCGCTTCTTCCAAGGTACTGGGGCGGCATGGCTCGGGCAAACGCGGCCCGACCTCACCTCGCAAACGTCGGGCAGCCAGAATTTGGGCTGCGGCATAAGCCGCATCAGAATGAGTATGCATATGCTCAAATAGACATTTGACCAGGGGGTATTCTAGAACCTCAACTCCAGCTTACTGCTCCGCATTCACAAAGAGATTTTAAAGCTCAGTACTTCATGTTCATCAGGTTCTATGACGTTCAGCTGGTTCTTATACACCGATCTGAACAATTTGGCCTAGGCGAAGTCGATACAGTATGTCTTTATACAAATACGGCCGCCCTGATTCCACATACTAACGCTCGCCTACCATAGGCCGGCCAGCTACCATCGACGTAATCACCTCATCACAACAAACAAACCCATAAGGATGAGTATGTCACACCAACCAAGCTTCATTGCCCCGGCACGTTACCGAGACCCCATTGCGGCGCTTACACGGGTTCGTGAGATCTACAACAACAGTATCCAGCATCTACGTAACGCCATGCAGCGTTATGTTGCGGGGGAAAATCCTTCCGGCCATGTACGCGCATGCTATCCGTGCGTACGCGTGCACAGCAGAAGCAATGCCCGTCTCACCCCACCAGACAACAACCACCTCAGCTACGGGTTTGTTGCCAGCCCAGGCCACTACGAAACCACGTTGAGCCGACCCGACCTGTTTTCCGACTACTACCTGGCCCAGTTCGATCTCCTTTTGCAAAACCACGATTGCGAACTGGAAGTCGCCACGAGTAATCAGCCCATACCCGTGCATTTCTCGTTTGCCGAACACGACCATATCGAAGGCAATCTCAGTGCCGAGCGCCGCCAGCTGATGCGGGACCTGTTCGACCTGCCCGATCTGACCGCCATGGACGACGGCATTGCCAACGGCACTTACGAGCCCGAACCAGGTGGCGCACAACCGCTCGCCCTCTTTACTGCGCAACGCGTTGATTATTCCTTACACAGAATTCGCCACTACACAGGCACGGCGCCCGAGTATTGCCAGAACTTTATTCTTATTACCAACTACCAGTTTTACATCGACGAGTTTGTCCGACTTGGCCACGAAGCGATGGCTGACCCCAATAGTGAATACATCGCCTTTGTCGAACCAGGAAATGTGATCACCCGCCGCATTGGTCTAGCAATTGAGCCAGGCGACGAACTGGGCAAGGCACCGCCACGCTTGCCGCAAATGCCCGCCTACCATCTTATGCGTGCAGACCGCAGCGGCATCAGCATGATCAACATCGGTATTGGCCCTGCCAATGCCAAGACAATGACCGACCATATCGCCGTATTACGGCCCCACGCCTGGGTCATGCTGGGCCATTGCGCTGGCCTGCGTACTACGCAACAGCTTGGCGACTATGTGCTCGCCCACGGTTATGTACGCGAAGACCATGTGTTGGATGAAGACCTACCACTATGGGTGCCCATTCCGGCATTGGCAGAGATCCAAGTCGCGTTGCAGACAGCTGTATCGGATGTCACCCAGGTGCCCCCCGCAGAACTCAAGCGCATCATGCGTACCGGCACTGTCGCCAGCACCGACAATCGCAACTGGGAGCTACTGCCAGGCAATACCCCGCAGCGTCGCTTCAGCCAAAGCCGCGCCATTGCACTGGACATGGAAAGCGCTACGATTGCCGCCAATGGCTTCCGCTTTCGGGTGCCGTATGGCACGTTGCTTTGCGTCAGCGACAAACCCTTGCATGGCGAAATCAAGCTACCGGGTATGGCCAACCACTTTTATCGCGAGCGGGTAGGCCAGCATCTGCGGATTGGCATCCGAGCGATGGAGCTACTGAGAGAACTGGGCGTGGAACAGCTGCATAGCCGTAAATTGCGGAGTTTTGCGGAAGTTGCCTTCCAATGAATTAAGTACACTGCCAGCGATTACCTATGAGGTAGTACTTTTACCTCCATGGGTACTCTTTCCATCAAACAATGCTTAACCCCCGCTGTACAGGTATTCCCTGCACTATCCAGTAACAAAGATCATAAGATGAACGCCGACAATTTTTCGCTTGAACACTACTTCGACAGAATTGGCTTTACCGGTGAAGTCAAAACCGATATCCATACGCTTACCAAAATAATGCGGCAGCAGTTATTTACGGTGCCATTTGAAAATCTGGATGTCCAGGCAAAAAAGACGATCTCGCTAATACCGGAGAATATTGTCGAGAAGATCATTTATAACCGCCGCGGTGGCTACTGTTATGAAGTCAATGGTCTTTTTTCAATTGTGCTTAGAAACCTTGGTATTCCATATCAGTTTGTTGCTGCCCGTCCTATCTTTTCAGCAGTACAACGACCGAGAACCCATCTAGTCCTGGTAGCACAAATAGAAGGCAAAGCATGGCTATTTGACCTGGGCTTTGGAAGCACAGGTATTCGAGCACCTATTTCGCTAGATACACTCAATACCGAAATTCAACAAGATTTCGATACTTATATGCTTAGCAAGGTAGATGAACGTGTTTATCTATTACGTGCACGCATAGAAGATGAATGGTTGGATCAATACTCATTCGATCTTTCGCATCATGAATGGGTTGACTTTGCGCCTGCCAATCATTTCAATTCAACCCACCCGGATTCGTTATTTGTAAAGCAATTATTGGTCGTCCAACACAATGAAAGTGGGCGAACTATTCTAGTTGGCGATATGTTAAAAACTGTGATCGGCAGTACAGTAACCAAACAAACTGTCGATTCGTCTGCTTACAAAGCTAGTCTGAAGGATAGATTCAATCTGGTATGGCCAGACTGAAACCAACGTCCTCCCAACCGAATTCCGGCTTGATGGCGGTACCCCTGCAGCAGGCTCTGTACCCTACTGGCAATAGCAGATTTCTCACCAAATCTGGCCAGCACAAGGCTGTGCTGAATACACAATGTGGTAACTATCCAACATCTCTATGCTGACGTGTACCCCCGTCACTAATCACGAAACAGAGAAATCAATGTCCAAAGCCTACCTGCCCCTCGTCGTCGTCATTCCAGCCATTTTAGCTGCCTGCGCTACCACCCCACCCAAGGTTCCTGCTGCACTGAATCCCCCAGCTGGCCAGGTCCTCACCCTCGAAGCCTTGGCCGGAGAGGGCGTACAAATCTACGAATGCAGCCAGAAGGCTGATGGCACTTACGAATGGGCTTTCAAGTTCCCAGAGGCCAAGCTGCTCTCACGTACCAGAAAGAGTCTAGGCAAGCACTACGCGGGCCCGACGTGGGAAGCACCAGACGGCAGCACTATCGTCGCCCAGTTGGCTGCCAAGGACCCTGGCCCGAACGCTTCTGCCATCCCCTGGCTGCTGCTGAGCGCCAAAGCCAACACTGGCTCCGGCGTTTTCGCCAGAACCAAGAGTATCCAGCGTGTGGACACAGTCGGTGGTATTGCACCGTCGGAAGCATGCAATGCGGGCAGTCTGAAAAAGGTCGTCCGTGTGCCTTATACAGCGACCTACTATTTCTACGAGTAAGGTCTACCACCCGGGCAACAAGCTAAGCACCGACAAGGAATCCAACTGAGGCTGGATTTTTTACTTGGGATCCGCCTATAGTTGCCCCCAACGTTAAATCACGAACCCACTTTCTGACCACCTGAAAACTCCCAATCCAATCCTCGCGGCTTCGCTCTTCTTTCCCCTGACCCGCGTACTGTTCGTCTATTTAGAGGTAGGCAAAATGAAATTCACGAGATCGACCATGCATGGCCTGATGGTAATGGGCTTGTTGGCATCGTTAACTGCCCAGGCCGATATGGTTGATACCATCAAAAGCAAAGGCGTTTTGACGGTAGGTGTGGTAATTGACCCTCCTTTCGGAATTAAAAACAAGGATGGGTCGATATCTGGATATGACGTCGATTTTGCATTCGCCATCGCCAAGAAGCTGGGCGTAAAACCCGTTGTGCTTGAACTGGATGCTGAAGAGCGTGTTGCGGCGTTGAACAACCACAAGATTGATATCTTGACCGCTTTCACCAAGACATCTGAAAGGGAAAAGCTGGTCAACTTCAGCTATGGCTACTTTGTCACCGGACAGAAGTTCGTCGCCAAGGTTGGGAAAATCAAAGATATGAGCGACGCCAAAGCATTAACTATTGGCGCAGTCCGCGGTACCACTTCAGAGAAAACCATCAAGCAAGAGCTACCTAGCGCATCGACCATTGGCTTTGCCGATATTGACGAAGCCTTCCAGGCGCTTCAACAAGGGAAAATCGAAGCTGTTACCTATGACGAAGGTATTTTGGTTAGCAAACTTAGTAAAATGCCAAACAAGCAGCAATATGAAATCAGCCCGGTTACCGTCTCTGTCAAAGCCTATGGTATTGCTGTCTTCAAAGGCGAGAAGCGCTTACTCGGTGTGATTAACGATACATTGAGCGAGATGGAACGCAATGGCGATGCAGATAGGATCTTCAATCGCTGGTTTGGCCCAACCAGCGCCACGCCGCTTACCCGGATATTCCGTATCCAGAGCTGATTACTGATAGCTAATTACTTTAGGCGCAATAATCCTGCACTGAGTTAATTACTTTCAAATAAAAAGAGGCGCCATATATAGCGCCTCTTTTTATTTAACTGCCTATCTACTTACGAAAAACCATGAGTAGGTACTTAAAACCTATCAAGTCAACAGCTTGGTTTCAGCCTTACCGAACTTCAAGGTTTTTTCATCAGGCATGAATACGCCAGTATGTTCGTTGCGTCCTTGCAAAATGAAACGTGCATGGGGTTGGCCAATGGCATCTGCCGCTTTCTTGCTGTTGGCGCCAATCTCACCCCCCTTAAGGCGGTTGACGATAATACCCAGCTTGGTATCGTCGAAATCGCGCATCATCCAGGCATCGCCATCACTATCACCCATCACCATCAGCGGACCATAACCTTTGGCTGCGACCAGGATATTCTTGATCCCGGTCGTCTTACCTGGCCCCCAGTTGAAGTGCCACCCCTGCCTGTAGACATTGTCGTACTTACCGTCTTTCATCTCCAACTTCAGGCCTATGACGTTCTCGGGCGGCACGTGATAGCCATACTTCGAGTTGCCGGCAAATACACGCACCACGTCGTCGATAGATGCGGTAGAGATATACACATCGATACCATTGGCCCGCAGCGTGGTCATCAGATTGCGCATCTCATCGTGGATGCGTATCCCCGTGGAAAAACTGGTGGCAACAACACCCGCCTTACCGGGCAACTGCTCGGGGCTCACGAGCTTGAGCTTACGCATGGCGTCGCCCAGGCCGTAATCGTTCGACGCCTCGGCCATAGCTTGCAGCTCGGCCGTTGTGAAATTCTTATAGAAATAGATGATCCACTTGTACCCGATCTCAATCGGGTAGACGTCACAGACAGCGTCGTAAGTGAAGAACAGCTTGGCACGGAAATCCTGGAACTGAGGGCTCTGATGAATCTCCTCCAATGTCATCGAACCGCTCCACCCCTTGTAGTTGGCGTACATCCAGCGGTAGTCCGATTCCAGATCAGCAGCCATGTCCTCCATCTTCACCGGCTTACCATCGACGGTGAGATGGGTCTTGCCAAATGCCCCATTGGGAATGTCCTGGCGTACAACCTGGGCAAACTCTTCTGGCGTCAGCTTGTATTGAAGATTGCTGATTTGATACATCATCAACGCTTCTTCACAGTCGTTCATGATGCAGGTGTTATCCCAGTCGAATACCGCATAAGGCTTTTTCTTGGAGTTGTAATTGGCGCTGCCCTTACCGGCTTCTTTCAGAACCTGATTGATCGTATCCAGATTGAAATCAGACCAGCGTGCCGGATCAAGGGGCTGAGCCAGTTGGTGACGAGTTTTTGCCGCTTCGCTAACCATAGGTGCACCCAATACGGTTGTGGCGCCCAGTGCCTTGAGTAGAGTACGACGTTGCATTCTTTCCCCTAAAAATTATATGTGCCAACTGAGAAGGCTTCTCAGCATAGTGGAATGGACTGGCACGCGTCCAAAGCCTGTTTCCCCCAATTTCTGTTGAAACAAGGGATAGGTAGCGATGTTTTAACCCGGGACATGCATTGGGAAATATTGAATTGAATGAGCAAAGACCTGAACACACCAATCTACTTGGCCCAAGCGTCTGTAGCTTGAGTGACGCAGGTCCAGGCTTATGGCAATAGGCAGGTAAGCTTTGAGGGAAGCATCATTGTTGTAACCGAACAACAATGACGAGGAGAGAACACGCCCTAACCAGGCAGTGCCAACCGGCGTTCAAGCGTGCGCTGTACACGCTCCAGACCCACGCTGAGTACCCAGTAGATAGCGGCGGCAGCTAAATAGAGCGGCAGTGGCTGGAAGGTCGTGGAGATCAGTTCCTTGGTAGCCAACATCAGCTCAGTTACGGCAATCACCGACACCAGCGACGTGTCTTTGATCAGACTGATCAATGTATTGCCAAGGCTGGGTACAGCCAGACGTAGCGCCTGTGGCGCGATGATGTAGCGAAGCGCCTGACTACGACGCAGGCCCAGACTGGCAGCCGCTTCCCATTGGCCAGGAGGTACACCGGCAATTGCACCACGCAGACTCTCCGCAAGGTAGGCACCGGCATTCAAACTCAACGCCAACACACCGGCAGGTAGGGGTTCCAGCTGTACTCCCACACTGGGCAAGCCGTAGTAGATAACAAAGACCTGCACCAGCAGAGGCGTTCCGCGGAAAGCGCTGACGTAAAGGCCCAGCAGATAGACCAGCCACGCCGGCCCAAGCAGCCTCAACCCTGCAACCAACGTAGCCACGACCATTCCGCCCCCCATGGAGGCTAAAGCGAAAGTCATCGTCCAGCCTGTTCCGGTAAGCAAAACAGGCAAGGCATCACGTAGCAAGTTGAGCAGATCAAGCATGGAAATTTCTAGGATTCAGCAAATCAGGAAAACGCAGACCGTTATCAGGCCCTTCAAGCTCCCGCTAACGGCTTACTCACATCACGGTCGAAGTACTTCTTCGAAATGCGGGCAAAGCTGCCATCAGCCTTAACGTCAGAAAGCGCCTTATCAAGCGCCGCACCAAAAGCAGGGTTACCCTTGAGATACGGAATAGCGCTGCCTGCCACACTGCCAACCGCAGCGCCTCCTTTCAACGGCAACTTGGTCTGCTTGATCAGGTACGGAATCAACAGGCTGTCGTTCAAAGCGGCATCCAACCGTCCCAATGCCAGGTCTTGCAGGTATTCGGGCGCACCTGGGTAGGTCTTTACCTGCACCCCCTCCACTGCCTTGGCAAGCTCCGCGTAGTTGCTGCCTTGCCCTACGCCCAGCTTCTTGCCCTTAAGGTCGGCCAAGCCTTTGTAATTTTGGCTGGAATCCTTGCGGACAATCAGCTGTGCACTGGACAAAGTGTAAGGCTGTGTAAAGTCGAACACTTCCTTGCGCTTTTCGGTTGCCGCCACCTGATTGATGATGATGTCGTACTTTCCTGCCTGAAGCCCTGCCAGAATGCCGCTCCACTCAATGGTGACAAACTCGGGCTTCAGGTTCAGCTTCTTGGCCAGCAGCCGGGCAGTCTCCACATCAAACCCATCGAGCTCTCCCTTGGCATTCTTGAAACTGAAGGGAGGATAAGTACCTTCAAGGGCAATCTTCAGCGTTCCGCGAGCCTTGACGGTATCAAGCAGATCCGTAGCGGAAGCCGTAGCCCCAAGGCCGATTGCCAACAACGCTGTCAGGAAAGTTCGTTTGTGCATGATGTGTTCTCTTTCGCGAAAAGTGGGCAATGATCAGATAGCGGCAAAGCCCGCACGCAGGTCGGCGATCAGGTCATCGATATGCTCCACCCCCACAGACAAGCGCAGCAGATTCGGTGTGATGCCGCGACGGACACGATCCGCCTCAGGGATAGAGGCATGAGTCATAGCCCAAGGCAGATTCAAGAGGCTTTCCACCCCACCCAGACTCTCGGCCAAGGTAAACACCTTGAGCGCCGCAATGAACCGGCGCACACCGGCATCATCAGCCTTCAGCCAAACGCTCACGATGCCACCATAACCGCGTGGGAACTGACGCTTTGCCAACTCGTGCTGAGGATGGCTGGGCAAGCCCGGGTAGGCGACATGCTCAACGCTACCCTGTACCGCAAGCCACTCCGCCACACTCTGGGCATTGCTGCTATGCCTTTGCATACGCAGCGCCAAGGTACGCAGGCCTCGTATTGCCATGAAACTGGAAAACGGATCAAGCACGCCACCAACAGAGTTTTGCAGGTAACCCAGGCGCTCAGCCAATTCGGGGGTACGTACGATGGCAGCACCGCCGATCACATCCGAGTGGCCATTCAAATACTTGGTGACCGAATGAAGCACGATATCCACGCCGTATTCGAGCGGTCGCAACAGATACGGGGTAGCAAAGGTGGCATCCACCACCACCAACGCTCCTACCGAATGGGCCACTTCAACAACCGCAGCCAAGTCAGCAACCTTGAGCAATGGATTGGTAGGCAGTTCCAGCCATACCAGGCGCGTAGCCGGCGTCACCGCCTCGCATAACGCAGGTAGATCGTCCGGCGCGACATAACGGGTCTTCAAACCGGCGCTGCGGTTACGTACCCGTTCAAACAAACGCCAAGCACCACCGTAAAGATCGTCCAGCGCCACAATCTCGCTACCGGCATCCAGTAGCTCCAACACCGTGGACATTGCAGCCAAACCAGATGCGAAAGCAAAGCCCGCCGCACCGCCTTCAAGCTCAGCCAACGCTTTTTCAAAGGCACCGCGCGTAGGGTTGCCACTACGGGCATATTCGTACCCGCTGTGCTCACCAGGCGCACGCTGGGCATAGGTCGAACTCATATAGATAGGCGGCATGACCGCGCCGGTGGCATCGGGCACATAACCGGCGTGAACACTCAGGGTATCGAATTGATGTGACATGCTGGACATCCTTACAAGGCATCAACGCAAACGTTGCCGCCAGTGGTTAATCAGATCGGACTTGGTGATCAGACCAAGGAAACGGCCACGGTCGACAACAATGGCCACCAGACCATCGTTGAAGATTTTCAGCAGTTTCTCGGTGGAATCATCGGGCGACAAAATCTGCAGGTCGGTAATCATCGCCTTGTGTACAGGCAGGTGAAAATTCTCCGGTTTGTCATGGATCGCCCGCATCAGATCCCACTCATCGATAATACCCAGCACCTCTGCCGCACCACTAAGCACGGGCAGTTGCGACACGTCATGGCGACGCATACGGGCATAGATATCCGCCAGGGTTTCGTCCGGCTTGGCAGTCACGGTGGCGCCCTTGTCGTGCCGGCGGGTAATCAAATCCACAAGGTTGCCCTGTTGGGGCAGCTTCACCAGTCCCTGGTCAATCAGCCAGCCATCGTTGAACTGCTTCGATAAATACTTGTTACCGCTATCGCAGATGAAGGTGACAACCCGCTTAGGGGTCGTCTGGGCACGACAGTAGCGCAATGCTGCAGCAACCAATGCACCACTGGACGACCCCGCCAGGATGCCTTCCACTTCCAAGAGGCTGCGGGCGGTCTGGATACTTTCATCGTCCGAAATCCGCATTGCCTGGGTGACAGAGCTGATGTCGGTCAAAGAGGGCACGAAGTCCTCACCAATCCCTTCGATGCGCCAACTACCTGCCTTGCCGTAACTGCCTGTTTCCACATAGTCGGCCAGTATCGAACCGACCGGATCGGCCAGCACAAACTCCACCTGTGGCGCAGCACGTTTGAAGAAACGGCTCAGGCCAGTCAGCGTACCGCTGGACCCTACCCCAACCACAATCGCATCGACTTCATGGCCCATCTGCTGCCAGATCTCCGGCGCAGTACCGTGCTCATGCGCATCGGGGTTTGCCGGGTTATTGAATTGGTCGATGTAATAGGCACCCGGGGTTTCCTGCGCAATCCGGTGAGCATAGTCCTGGTAATACTGGGGGTGACCTTTGCACACATCAGAGCGGGTAATGATCACCTCCGCACCCAATGCCTTCAGGTTAAATATCTTCTCCAGACTCATCTTGTCCGGCACGACAAGCTTGAGTTTGTACCCCTTGCGTGCAGCCACCAGCGCCAAACCCAGACCGGTATTACCCGCAGTGGCTTCCACAATGGTGCCACCAGGCCGCAAACGGCCATCACGCTCAGCCGCCTCGATCATCGTCAGGGCGATACGGTCTTTAATCGAACCGCCAGGGTTCTGGTTCTCCAGTTTGACAAATAACTCGCAGGGGCCGGTATCAAGCTTGCAAAGCTTAAGCAATGGTGTCTGGCCGATCAGGCCAAGCAACGGATCAAACGACATGGTATGCCTCATCCAATTCCATAGAGCAGGCGCCGACTGTGTTGGCTGCCTTGGTGAGAAAGCGCAGTGTAATCTCAGGTGTGTATAACAATTTAGTTGTATTAATTCATCTTAAAATTTCCATTGGTTATATAAAGCACAGACTTACCCCCAATTACGATCAATACCCATCTAAGAACCTGTTTGCGATCTATCGCGAGCAGCCGTCAGCAGAGTACCAAGCAGCGCAGGAACCGGAGACATATATGTACATGAGGCTGCGAACTCCTTCTGGGGGCTTTCGAGCAGCACATAAGCCCCGATCACGGCTACGCAGCAAGATCGTATAGGCCCTAACGAAGCGCACAGCCGGCAAGACTAGCCGTACCCGGTAGTGAAAGCCAAGCAAGAACCACCAGAGCGCACCGGCCGTGGCATTTTGAGCAACTGGGGAGCCATGCATGGTTCCCCAAAGAAAGGCCGACGAATCCACCATGGGCATTCATCAGCTAAGCTCGAGAGTTAGAAAAACAAAAAGCCGCAAGCTAATGCTTGCGGCTTTTTACTCTGGTCTACCTAATTCTATGAAACGTCAGGTATATGGACCTCACGAGCAACTGTAAGCTGCATGCAGAGCATGCTCAGAAACACTGATAGATCGGGCTTACGAATTGGCTGGAACAGAAACTGGCGTTGCCCCTACTTCTTCTACCTTCTGACAAGCCGCAGCAGTAAACAATACATCGGTGGATGAATTCAGCGCGGTTTCAACCGAATCCTGCAGTACACCGATGATGAAACCAACCGCCACCACTTGCATGGCCAGGTCATTGGAAATACCAAACAGGCTACACGCCATCGGGATCAACAGCAGCGAACCACCCGCCACACCCGAAGCGCCACACGCACAGATGGCCGATACCACACTCAAGAGCAATGCCGTTGGCAGGTCGACCTGAATACCCAAGGTATGTACCGCAGCCAGCGTCAGCACAGAAATTGTGACTGCCGCACCCGCCATATTGATGGTGGCACCCAAGGGGATGGAAACCGTATAAGTGTCCTCCGGCAAGCCCAGCTTTTTGCATAGCGCCATATTGACGGGAATATTGGCCGCCGAGCTGCGGGTGAAAAAGGCGGTTACGCCGCTTTCACGCAAGCAGGCAAACACCAGTGGGAATGGATTGCGGCGAATCTTCCAATACACGATCGCCGGATTCATCACCAACGCCACGAACAGCATGCAACCAACTAGAACCAGCAGCAGATGTGCATAAGTCAGCAAAGCGCCAAGACCTGTCTCGGCAATGGTGGATGCAACCAGGCCAAAGATCCCAAGCGGCGCAAAGCGAATCACGATACCGACGATGGCTGATACCCCGTTGGAGAGATCGCTCACCATGACCTTGGTTGTCTCTGCAGCACCTCGCAATGCCACACCCAGCGCCACCGCCCATGCAAGGATGCCAATAAAGTTGGCATTGATCAGCGCCTTCACCGGGTTATCGACCACACTCAGCAACAGGCTACGCAGCACTTCCACAATGCCTGCGGGGGGAGTCAGGTCAGTACTGTTCTGAGCCAGAATAAGCGTAGAAGGGAAAAGAAAACTCGCCACCACCGCGACAACCGCAGCCGCAAAGGTGCCGAACAGATACAGAACCAGAATCGGGCGCATATTGGATTTCTGGCTCGGCTTATGGTTGGCAATCGAAGCAGCAACCAATACGAACACTAAGGCTGGCGCAACCGCCTTCAATGCGCCTACAAAAAACACACCCAGCAAACCTGCTGACTTGGCAGCCGCAGGAAAAGACAGCGCGAGCACTATCCCGGCGATCAGGCCAACCATAATCTGGCTGACCAAACTTAAACGATTCAATAATCGAAGTAGCGGATTTTGCGCTTTATTCATAATGTCTCCTTTTGGTGGTGCAGACTTGCCGGGTGCTACCTGTTCACACAGGCGGGGGAAAACAAATAAAACCTGCTCAAAGTCTGCTGCGCATCAGCAATACGGCGTTGAAAACACCCTCGGAATGCTCATTTACCACTCGTAAACGTCCGCTTCCTTGGGCGCTTCCGCCTTGTCTTGCTATCGCTCACGGGACTTTGCATAAGTTCTAAGAACCTGATTCACGAGCAGGGCGCGTGTTCCGCCAAGAATCCTCACAAGCAACATCGGATAACTTGAGTACATCAGGCCAAGAAATTCACAACACCGTGTACAAAGTACATTCCCTAGTTCCTACACCAGGTAGAACCTTGCTCACTGCTACCCGCGACAAATCGCAAACAGCTCCGAAATATTGATAGCCCGCACAACGGAACTACTATCACTTCGTGGCCGCGCAGCATGCGCGTCTATTAGCAAAACCGATATTAGGGCCATCACCATCGCTGCTCTACGGTTATCCCCAGGTCGGCAGATTGGCTGCAAATCAAGCGGATACAAGCACTCCAGGCTTCGCCAGCGCTTTCTCTCAGCTTCACCCGAGCAGCACACTTTATGGTCGTTTATCCCTCTCCACCACAGACTTAGAAAAACGTGGGCACGCCGCTTGCTGACAGAGGATCAAGGTCGTGTGTTACGACCTATCACTGATCTTGCTAAGGAAAGGATTGACCATGAACAACAAAGAAATTGTCGATACCCTCAACAATCTGATCGAAGCCAGCAACGACGGTGTCTATGGGTTTGACCAATGCGCACAATATGCATCCGCCAGCGAACTTAAGAATATGTTCCGTATGCGGGCTGCCGAATGCCAACAGGCTGTCCGTGAACTAACCGACCTGGTTGTGGCACACGGCGGCAAGCCAGACTCCGGCGGTACCGTATCTGGTGCGATGCACCGGGGCTGGGTCAGCATCCGCAGCGCTGTGAGTGCCAACGAAGACTTGGCCATTCTGGAAGAGTGCGAAAAGGGCGAAGACGTGGCGAAAGCACAATATCGCAAAGCCTTGAACGAACCCTTGCCTGAGGCAGTTCGTCTGGTGGTCGACCGCCAGAATCGCGGCGTTGTACGCAACCACGATGAAATCAAAGCCCTGCGTAATCGCTACCGGATGCAGGCCAGCGCCTGATTCATTGCCACACGTTCACTGGGTTCTGACTGCGACGCCACCTCACCCGCTCCGCCTTGCCTCCCCCAAGGCAGAGGTAGTAAGCAGTCAGTGACCCTGAAGGGGCAGGACTCCTGCCTCTTCACCTCCCATCATTCCCATAAGATAAGCAGAAGGAGTAACACGATGAAGCAACTAAATTGGATTCCATTGTTGGCCAGTGCAATTGGGCTTGTGTTAATGGCCCCTGTATCTGCAGACGATATTGCCGACAGCAATAAGAGCGCCGCCGAGGCCAATTACAAACAAAACAAGGAAGCTGCCGAATCCCAATACGATGCAGCCAAACAGCAATGCAAGACGCTAAGCGGTAATGACAAAGATATTTGCGTGAAGAAAGCCAAGGCTGAATACAAATCGGCCATCGCACAAGCCAAAGCTGCCAACAAGACCACAAAGGCTAGAGCAGAAGCCAGCGAGGACGTTCGGATAGCCCACTATAAGGTTGCAAAGGAAAAATGTGATGCACTATCGGGCGATGCCAAAGACGCCTGCGTCTCTAAAGCCAAAGTTCAATACAACCAGTAATGTTGCCGCAACCAGTGCCTGGGCTGGCACGCTATCCCCAAAAATGCCACGGAAGTCCGTGGCATTTTTTCATGAGGGCGTGTAGGAAATGCATAAACACCAGAACCTGTTTATGGTCCTCTAATTAGTACTGGAGCAAGGCACATACAGCCTAAAAGCTGTGTCCACTATGGCGAAAAGTGCGCTTCAAAAGAAAAGCGGGTTATCACCCGCTCTTGCTTCTAATTAAAAGACTGTAAACAGGCTCTTAGAAACGCATACGCAGAAACGCCGAAGGTCCTTCCAAATGAACATTCAGGTCTGCCCGGTAATTCTGCGTATCACGCTGTACCTTCACCTTGGTGAAGCCATACTCTGCGCCCACCCCCACACGCTTCATGGGATACCACTCCATACCTAGTGCTGCGTTGTAGATATGTCCGCGCGCTTTACCACCGCGCTTGTATATCCCAGTCCCATCGGCATAGACGCGGAAATCCTTTGAGAACGCATGGCGCACACCCAAAGCAACCAATGGCGCATAGGCATCATCCTTGTAGGATTCGTTACCCGACACAGTTTGCCCATTGGCTGAAGCACTGGCATCCACATTGACGCGCAGGTTGTAGTACGCCACCCCTAAACCCAAACCTCCTACCGTATCGCCATTACCCAACCACCAGCGATACGCCGCATTAGCAATATCCAGTTTGAATTCGGGGTGCAGGCTGACATTCATGTCATAGGTCTGGCCACCCAATCGGAAAGTCTGGGACTCATTCAACTGTGTGGTGCGCTTTAGTCGGTAATAGTCAAAAGCCAGTCCTTGGCTATCCCCCAACAGCAAGTCGACATGTGCACGCGGCAAGCTCTTTTGTTTTCCAAGGTCGAGTTTTCCCGTGCTCAGCGTCTGGGCATGGCTGGTCACATCAAGGCTGACATCGGCATCTGTTGGGTGAAATGCTCCGACTGAAATATTCAGATGATCCAATGCATTTGAAGGCGTTGCCTGGGCCAAGGCGGTATAGAACAACGCCGCCAGTACAGGTGAGATAGAACGCGGGGAGAGTTTCATAGCGACTGCCTCCATGATTTGTCAGGGTCTAAGGACGATCTACTTCGTACTCTTAGAACCTGTTCAAGATCCGTCATGGGCAGCTGTCAGCAGGACGTAGAGCAGCGCAGAAACCGGAATGTACTTTTGTACATGAGGACTTCGAGCAGCACATACGCCCTGATCACAGTTACGCAATAGGATCGTGAATAGGTTCTTAGAACCTGTTCAAAGTCAGGAGAGCCAGGACAAACACATGGTGGATGCGGTATTCACAAATGGGTAAATACGCATTCTTGAGACAACTCTGATGCGTCTTCACCAACAAACAGCTGACTTTGAATAGGTTCTGAAACCCATATCTGGCAAGCCGCATGCCCAATCAGACGGTCTTTTGCGCAAAATTAACCATTTGCGCCGCATGGTATGTGATGCAGGGATTGACTATTTTGATACGAGTACGGTGCTGACAATAGCAAAGCCGCCACGTTTACCCAAAAGCCAGATACTGCGCCGTGGTTTGCTCTTCCAATATTGCAGTAACAGAGCTTAGATATTGATCCCACCCATCCAATTGCATGTTTACGAAGAGTAAATGAACATGCCGAGGGGGATTGGAACGCCGTATTGCTAATTAGCAACTGACTTTTTGAACAGGTTCTTAGCTGTAACCCCAGCGAGTTTACATACATCAAAGAGCAAACTGCATATAAGCGAATAAATCAAATCCAATTAATATAAGGAAAAAATAAGATTTCAGTAAATATCCAATTTTCCTTATTTCTAAACACCTTACAAACAAGACCGGTATACAGAAAAAATGTCAAGAATATTTATTTCACAAAAATAAGCACTCACCGTCTTTTACATGAAATGGCTAATAAAATACGGCATAGATGATAATCATTTCATGTATGAAATAAATACATGCATTAAGTGATTATGTATCAATAGGTTGCCTAGTCCTATTAGCCATTATTCAGAACCTGTTCAAGGCCCTGTACGCCAGTGCGGGAAAAGCGACAACGCCTGAGAAATCGGCATTTCCCAGGGAGGGTAGATGCACGAGCCTTACGCGTGCCAACCTGTAGCAGACCTCGAACAGGCTCTTAGGAGATGTCTCTAATAACGACAATAGGCGAGCCTCCGATGAATCAAAGTCTAAATAGCATCAGGGACTGCTCGAACACGACACGCACTTCTTTCCACTTCTTAGACAGCATTCCACTCTTACAAGGTCTTTCTCCGGAATTATTGGCGCATATAAAACAGCATGCCGTCCCATGGGAAAGTCGAAATGGCAAGCTACTGTTTTTTAAAGGGGAACCGGAAAATTTTATTGCATTTGTTTTACATGGCAGTGTTTACCACAGCCTGCATGAGCCCGATGGCAGAGAGGTGATAATCGATCACAGCTCCCACGGAGAGGTTTTGGGTGAAGCCGCGCTGATACAACCTCATCGGCGTAGTTACAACGCCACGCTCAGCCAAAATTGCAGGCTGCTGCTGCTACACCGGCCACATTTTGCCGCTTTACAAGCTGACCCCGCCTTCATCACTCGTGTTCAGCAACAGCTTTGCACAAGGCTCAAGCACATCAGCGACTTTGTTGAAACCGTATGCCTGTACCCATTAGAAACCCGACTGGCTCGGCATCTGCTGGTAGAAATTGAACACCACGGAAAGCAAGAACCAGATGGGATAGTTTTACCCATGCCTATCAGCCAGAGCATTCTCGCTGCGATGCTCAATATCAGTCGGCCCCGGCTGAATACCCAACTACAGCTCTGGCAACGTGCCGGCCTGATCCAACAACAACGTCACGCACTCAAGGTGAACGACCTGCAACGTCTGCGACGTATTGCTCTGCAGGAAAATAACGCCAAGTAGGTTTTACATTCCCGATTGCAGCAAAAAGAGGGTATCTGTCTCCCGTACTCAGAACCTGTTTACTCGCTTACTGCGTAGCCATGATCAGGGTTCCTGTGCTGGACAAAGGCTTCATTTACCCTAAGAACCTGTTCACGATCTTACTGCGCAGCTGTGATCAGGGCTTATGTGCTGCTCGAAATCCTCATGTACCAAAGTACATTCCGGGTGTGGTGCTTCACCTTGGTGACGATTACTCACGGTAGATCGTTAACAGGTTCTTATTCCCTCAAAGTCCCCTTTCAACAAGTTCTAAACCTGCAGCCTCTCCACGCTGATACCAAAACACGTTTTTGCCGTGGCTACCCTGGTTTCGAGCATTAGGCGTGAAGTGCACAGCTCCTTTCCAACGACATTTCGCACACCAGAAAACCACGTGTGAAGTCCACAGTATCAACGTAAAAAATCAGCGCTCACCTGTTACGCACGTAACAGCGAGGGGATAGGCCCCCCCGCATCCTGCGACTTCACTCTGTCAAAAGGATGATGTGATGCACAACTATGCCAAAGTTTCAGCCTCATCAGATTCCGATAACTCACTGGGCCAAGTCTGGCGCGAGATATACGCCAAACTGCAGCGTCGGGCTCGCCAGCTTTGCAAAGGGGACACCCACCGGGCGGACGAATTGCTGTCCGATACCGCCCTCAAGGTTCACCTGCATATGTCCCACTCGGGGGACCACATACGCAACCTCGCCGGCTTCATGTTTCTGGCCTTGAACCATGCGTTCCTCGACCATATCCGCCGCCAAGGGCGAGAAAACAAGGTATTCGACCATAACTGCGAGTGTGATGAGGACTACATCGCAGAACAAGCGGGCAATGGCCCTTCTCCCGAGCAGGAATTGGTCCTGAAACAGCAGTTGTCCTGCATGAGCCAAGCCGTGGCATCACTAAACCCTGACCAGCAAACCCTGTTCGCACTCAAGTTCGAACAGGACCTGCCCTACCCCCAAATCGCTACCAAACTAGGCATCAACGAAGCACTGGCACGCAAACGGGTCGAGCTCCTGCGCAAGCAGCTACGTCGCCAATTGGCATGAGCTGATGTTCACAAAGCCGCTGCTGTCTCGTCCGTATCGATAGGCACAGCAGCGTGCTTTTGCGCTGGCTTCTTTATCAACCCATAGCTCACTTCAGGAAACATCATGGCAGACAACACCGCCGTCAACGGCCAGATAACCGATGCTGTCACCCAAACCAACGTCAAGGTAGTGGCCGAAGCCCCCGCCCAAGCCATCGCTTCGCTCTATCAACTGGCCAGTCATTCCGCGGGCTTATCGCTGCAAAACGCAGTACATAGCCAGCAGGCACTCAACCAGATATCGAACGCGGTCGTCTCCAAGGCGGTGTCCATGATTCTGTCGATAGGCGAAAAAGGCTGATTTCACATTTGCCGGCCATGGAGAGTAAATCATGAGTATCAAAGACCTGTTCAGCCGTAAGGCTCCCCCTACAACTGCTGCCACCCCAACATCTTCTAATGGTGCGCAAGCCAATGCAGGGGCCCCCGCGAAACCTGCGAGCCCAGCGGCAACCTCACAGAAGGCTGCAACACCCAGCCCGCCTTCCCAGACACCTCCGTCGGCCAGCCCGTTACGCGACATGACGGAGAAAATGACGACCCCAACACCCACCCCGGCTACCGACGCACTCAATAGCCAGATCGTACAGGCCGTGCAGTTCAGCAATAGCGAAACCGCTGCATACGCCTCGAACCAGGTGGCCATCGCCCCCAATATGATGATCACCCAGGCAGGCGGGCTCGTGGCGCAATCGGCAGCCAACTATTTCGACGGCGCCAGCAAATTGGCGCTGGCCAGCAAAAGCGTGCTGCTGAAGGACATGACGGCAAAGTTCGCCAAAGAAGACCTCAAGGGCGCAGCCGAAGATGCGCTGGGCGTGCTGATTACCGACTTATTGATGGGTACTGCCGCCGCCGTGGCTGCCGCCGCAGGTGCAATAGAAGCCGAATCCGCCCACTTCGCACTGGATAAGATCGACCAGAGCATCGAGAAATACCAGGCGCTGCTAGATAAAAAAAGTGGCACCCCTTAACAGGTGGTGCCGCCAATAAATGCAACTGCCAATTAAATAAAGCTACTGCTATTGGAGAAAGAAAATGATACCAAACAAGTTGCATTTAATGTCTTAATCGAAGTTATAGCTGGGCATAACACATATAAGCCTAAAGCCAATATCGATATCAACGATTTAAGCCGGTTAATTAATTTCCCGTCCGAAATCTAGATCGTTTCTTATTAAGCCAATATTTCTTATATCGCATCGATTAATACCAACCACAGCACTTGGTAGTACGTATCCCGCCAGCTAAAGGCAAACACTCTTATTTCTAACACTACTCACGATATGCCGTGGACAGGGTTTATTGCACGTCGCGTCTGGTCCCTATTAACCGAAATTCAAACAGGAAACCATCATGCTGAAAATCAATACGCTTGTATTGGGCGGTGGCGGCGCCAAGGGCATTGTCTACCCACAAACCCTGCGAAGATTGCACGAGGAAGGCTTGATCAATCTGCAGAAAATCAAGAACGTTGCGGGCTCCAGTGCTGGTGCGCTAACCAGTTATATCCTTGCTTTGGGTGGTACGCCTTATGCAATCGAGAAAATTGCCCCCACCATTTCCGAAGCCCTCCCATTTGCCACTAAAAAACTGGCAAATAAAGGACAGGCCCGCATCGTACTGGATCGGGCCACCACGGTATTCGACCCTCCTCCTCCCCGCCTGGATGGTTCGGCAATTCCATCGGTATTACAGCTCTGGACCAAGGTGGCCTTACTGCACATCCTCAGAAAAATCACCGAAACGGAATTGGACGACGAAGGCTATGGCTATATCAGCATTGCAGGCGACAGATTCGACCTGCTGCAATTTGGCGACGACAGCAGCGACTACGAAAGATACTTCTGGAAATACGATATCGATGTGGAAAGCGACCGTGCCGGCATTGCTGAATTACGGCAGGCCCTGGCTAGTGGCCTGCAGCAGATAGAAGACTTTGGCGCTTATCTGGTCAGCACCCATCAACGTATCGTCTTGCTACTGGAGAGGCTGAAAATCAAAGCCGGTTGGAAACATTTAGCTGTTACGGCAACACGGCTTTACCAGGACAACTCGCGCACAGAGGCGCTGTCTGCCGAATTCGGCTCACTGAATTACGTATCTTCCAAATTACGCAGCAATATCCCACCAAGCGAGAGCAACCCCATCTACAAGGCTTTTATCAAGAACCGCGGTACATGCCTGATGGCAGCAGCACAAGCCAGCGGCGCTTTTCCTCTGCTCTTCGCGCCCAGCCCGCTTGGCAGCTCCCCTTCGATACGGGACTTTTTCTATACCGATGGTGGCTGCATGAGCAATATGCCGGTTGAGCTGCCTATCTTCCTCGACAGCCTTATCAGCGACAGTCAGGGTGAATACCAGATACTTGCCTTGGGGCTGAACAGTAACGATGAAGCCAGCGCCTTGACACCCGATATGGTGATACGGTTTGCACAGAAGTTGATGTTGCCGACCTTGCACAAAGTCATCATCAACCCAAGTCAGGATTCTTTCTTTGCCAAGGCGAAGAAGGAAATTTGCAAAAACATCATCGCCAGTACCGATGACAATGTCGGGAAATTGTTCAACTTCAAGATGAAGCCCGGCGGCAACTACCAGATCTTCTACATCACCATGGAACCTGACGCGCCAATCTCGCTGACCACCGAGATTCCTAACGGCCGCTACGCTACCGAAGTGAATGCCGCCATCGATAAATATGCCCGTAAAACACAAAAAGCCCTGGTGAGGCTGGAAGAGCAAATCTCGCCGGACCAGCATTGGTCGGACATGATTCAGATACCTGCATTCAACTTCTAACGACTTCACGATACAACCTCGCAACCCGATTCTCTTGGAATCGGGTTGTTCTTATTGCAATAGCCTGCCACGCCGGGCATCCACATACATCGTTGTCACAAACCCGCCGCCAAAACGTCCCTATTCAATAGAAGCCAAGTGATTCACCAGCCTAGCAGCAAGGTGGCAAGTGATGATCTTGCCCACAGACCGGGAAACCAGCTCCTCCTCCGGAATAACTTCAGCACAACAAATAGCTGTTCCAGAACGTAAAAAGACACCCGATCCACAGCAGTCAACAGGCTATCTAGGTATGCCGAAGCTGAGCAGGAGCCCAATACATCTGCTGTCAGCCATCGTGACGCTGACTACCGACAAACTATGGGACCTGCTGCTGTTGGACATGGCCAGGCATTTACCCCTGGTCGAACAGGGACGATTTCTGCTCATGACCGGCCTTTTACTACTGGTAATCACCACATTCAGCACTACCCTAACGCAGTACTGGATAGAAAATGAAAGCCGCGGAGTAGCCTTGGCCAAGGGGCTGTCTTTAGGGGTGCTGGCCGGCATCCCTTATTCCTTCGGCGATACAGAAGTGGGCCTGGTGTTCATGGCCTGGTCCGGCATCAATGAATTACAAAAAGCCAGCATGCAAGACTGAGTTAAATCAACCACTACACAGGAGGTATTTCATGACTCTCTTTTCCACTTTACGCCGCAAGCTGCATTGCCTGCCGTTATTACTGCTACTCCCCTTCGCCCCACTTCATGCTGCCAACGATGCACCGGCATTACCAGCGCTCGGTACCGACCCGGCACAGAACACAGTGTCCGGGCTTTCGTCTGGAGCTTTTATGGCTACGCAGTTCAGCGTTGCCTATTCATCGGGCATTGTGGGTGCGGGCATCGTAGCTGGCGGCCCGTATTACTGCGCAGGATCAGGTTCCTACAATGGACCGAACCGCTTTCTGATGACTGCAACAACCCAATGCATGACGCCGTTGGGACCAGCACCATCGGGTGAACAGGCTTTCCGGCAGGCCCAGCAGTTTGCCCAGGCCAATGAAATTGATGCGACCAGTAACATCGAGCGGCAGCGCATCTATATTTTTACCGGTGCGTCTGACAGCATTGTCAAACCCAAGGTTGTAGCCCAGACCAAAGCCTTCTATGTTGCTGCTGGTGTAGCGCCTTCACAGCTTAAGTACGTCGACAATGTCAACGCAGGCCATGCGCTGATTACCAATAACCGTGGTGACCTGCGTTGTTCCGCCAACGCTGCACCCAATATCAATGACTGCGATTTCTTCCAATCGCAGGATATTCTGCGGCACCTCTATGGAGAGCTGGCTCCACCCGTTACCCAACTCAGCGGGCAGATTATCGACTTCAATCAGTCAGAGTTCTTCGAAGGTAATAACACCGGTCTCGCCCCTGTGGGCCATGCTTACGTACCTGCAGCCTGCCGTACGGATAGCTGCCGAGTGCACGTAGTGTTTCACGGTTGCACACAGGAGGATGCGCGTATCGGCGACCGCTTCTACCGTACGACAGGCTATAACGAACTGGCAGACAGCAACCGCATCGTGGTGCTCTATCCTCAGATACGAACCAACCCTGTGCGCAATCCAAAAGGTTGTTGGGACTTTTGGGGCTATAGCAGCCAGGACGCGGTTCACCCTGACTTCTACATGAAGAAAGCACCACAGATGGCTGCGATCTGGGCCATGTTGCAACGCCTGAGCAGCCCCCGTCCCTAAGAATAAGGTAAACAGACATGACCGAGTATCCAATAACAACGTGGCTACGCAGCCTTGAAAACTCGCTGCAAGCATCGCAAAGCTTATACGCCGGCCTGGCAGCGCTCTGTCAACCAACGGCAACGGACTTAAAACAAGGGCTCAAAGCTTGTATGGACAGCGGACAGCGTGTAAGCGACTGGCAGCAGACGCAACAGCAGTCCGCATGGTCAGCGTTCTGTTCAAATGGCGATATGCCGGCATTGATCAACTATTGCCAGCAATACAGCGATACCGACCATCAGCTACGTCATGAGCTACTGAACTGGCAGATGCAAATACCTATGCTGATGCAACAACAGCTGTACAGCTTCCTGAATAATTGCCTGGATGTACGCAGCAGCGGGGATGGCATGCTGGCGTTTATCGCCTTGCAAGAGTCTGCTACCCAACAATGGAAAGCACATTACGAGGCGCTACAGCAGCTCATCAGCTCTGCACCACCTGCCTATATGGCTGGGCTACAGCAGTACTTGCAATTTGCTGAGGCCCCTGGCCCTTCCCAGGCGGTTCATTAGAGCCAGTCCCTAGAGAGTGATCCCTGCAATGGGGGTCACTCTTTGTTCTGTACCGATACCTTCGCTTCGTCTGTTGATCAACCAAATAAGCTGTTCCCCCAAGCATTCTCCACACAGCATCAGCTGGTAAACAACTGCCCCACTGGCACTACCGCTTCACATACCCCTCTAATTTGCGTCCCTGAGGCAACCGCTCAGTTTGCCTTCAGGTGGTATCCCGTTCGCCAAAAAGGAGCCGATATGCAAACCAACGCCAAGGGCATCAATTTGATCAAGCAATACGAGGGGCTACGTCTGAAGGCTTACCAGGACGTAGTCGGGGTATGGACTATCGGCTACGGCCATACCGGCAGCGACGTACATGCCGGCCTGACGATTACCTCGGCACAAGCCACACAGCTGCTGCAAAAGGACCTGCAATACTTTGAAAATGGCGTCAGCAAGCTGGTTACCGTCCCACTGAACAGCAACCAGTTCTCAGCCCTTGTCAGCTTCAGCTACAACGTGGGTCTTAACAACCTAGGCAGTTCCACATTGTTGCGTCTGCTGAATCAAGGAAACTACGCCGGCGCAGCACAGCAATTCCCACGCTGGGACCGCGCAGGAAACCAGGTACTGCCTGGATTGCTTGCCCGGCGGCAGGCAGAGCAGGCGTTGTTCCTGCAACCCGTCTGAGAACCTGGTTCGATCCTACTGCGCAGCAGTGATCAGGGCTTATGTGCTGCTCGAAATCCTCATGTACAAAAGTACATTCCGGTTTCTGTGCTGCTCTGCACCCTGCTGACAGCTGCTCGCGACAGATCGCGAACAGGTTCTGAGAAATTGCATACGTGGTTACTCGCAAAGTGAGATGTCGTTCAAGAACAGCGTCAGAGCCGGCTCCAAGTCTTGCGAGCTAGCGCAAGGCAAGGCAAGGCAAGGCAAAAACGCCCGAGGTGACGGAGTTTACAAGTGGTAAATGAGTACGCCGAGGATGTTTTTAACGCCGTATTGCCGACGCACAGCAGACTTTGGATTGGTTCTCAGACCAGCGTCACACGAAAACCCCCACAACGTTCATACAGCAGCCTTGCCGGTTGCCCGGTAAGGCCATTAACGCGCGGCAATACGCCGCCTAGCCTGGAGGGCACCCACCATGAACGATGAGCTGAACAACCTGCACGATACTGTCTCCAACCTGCTGAGCAATGGCTTGCACAACTGGGGAGATGCCTTGACGCAGGCCGCATCTGACCACGACGACAATAAATTTCTCAGCACAATCCAAGCGCTGCTGACGATACGTAATGTCTTAACGCCGCTGGTATCGGGCCAGACAACCAGCACACCACCGGAAGGGGCCGGCCATGGCTGAGGATGCCTTGAACCCGGACCTGCGCCAGATTGCGGAAGAGTATCTGTCCCGATCGTTGAGCCCGGAAGAAGAACAACAGTTATTGAGCCTGCAACAACGCATACAGAACCAACCGCCTGCCACACCCAACCAGAACCTGTTGGCCCAGCAACAGGTACAGCAGACCATTGCGCAGGGGCAGACACAGGCGAGTTCCAATATGCGCGACATTTTGGAATCGATCCAGGCCAGTTCGAGCAAAGCCTTACAAGTGCAGGCATCAGAAGAGCAGGCGATTCTCAAGCTGCTGGAGGGTAGCCAGAGCCTGGCAGAGTTACGGCCTTCCAACCTGAAGCCAGCCATGGCTGGACTGCAATCTGCCAGCCAACTGGCGCTGACGCAGATTGCCGAACACTTGGCGAACCTGGCCAAGAAAGAGGTACAGAACTGTTTCAACCAGTACTTTGGTCCACTTACCCAGCAATTACAGGCAGTGATCACCCAACTGCAGAGCCAGCAGGAAAAGACGGACAGCCCACCCGCTACTGCACAAACAACGGAGCCACCAGCCGTTCACACCCCACCAAGCACAGCGTCCATGCAGTAGCACGAAAACAAGTCGGGCGCTGACTCAACAGACATCACCCAGGCGAAATTCCCGACAGCGTGCCTTACTTTTCAACCTGCAAACAGGAGTTATCAAATGGCTTTCCCAACTTCAGTCAATGACCAGATCACCGATGCCGTTACTCAGAGCAATGTAAAGGTTCTCGGTGAAGCGCCTGCAATGGCAATGGGTTCCATGTTCCAGACCATGGCCCACTCCACCGGCATCCTGTTTGAGAATGCGGTATCGGCACAGCAACAGCAAAACACACTTACACAAGCCGCTTCCAACATGGGTGTGATGCAGATCTACAGTGTAGATACGATGGCTGGCGCTGCGGGTACCGAAAAAGTCTCGCAAGCAGGCATCGCAGACAATCTGACCAGTCTGCTGACCGTGTTGCAGTCTTTCCGCCGTTAAAGCACGAAGACTAGAAAAGGAGCCAGACAATGGCATTCCCTACCGCAGTCAATAATCAGATCACAGATGCCGTAACCCAGGCCAATGTCAAAGTGTTGGCGGAAGCGCCAGGCATGGCCATGGGCGCACTGTTCCAGACCATGGCCCACTCCACCGGGATTCTGTTTGAGAACAGCATATCGGCACAGCAGCAGCAAAACACCTTATCTCAGGCCGGTTCCAATATGGGCGTCATGCAGATCTACAGCGTGGACACCATGGCCGATGCCGCCGCCACCGAGAAAGTGTCGCAAGGGGGTGTTGCTGACAATCTGACCAGCATGATGACGGTACTCAAGAGCTTCCAGAAGTAAGTAGAAGCCGGCACACAACCTTACTGATTGAAACAGGAGAAAACCAATGGCTTTCCCGACTTCCGTAAATAACCAGATCACCGATGCCGTCACCCAGTCCAACGTCAAGGTACTGGGCGAAGCACCCGCCATGGCCATGGGGTCCATCTACCAGACCATGGCCCATTCCACCGGCATTCTGTTTGAAAACGCAGTATCCGCACAGCAACAACAAAACACGCTGGCACAAGCCGCATCCAACCAAGGTGTCATGCAGATCTACAGCATGAACACAATGGCGGGTGCCGCCGCCACCGAAAAAGTGGCGCAAGGCGGTATTGCCGACAACCTGACCAGCCTGCTAACGGTACTGCAATCATTTGGTAATCGAACTGGTTTGTAATTTGACCCAAGCTTTGTAAATTTCTCTTTTATCACGATCTCCTGCCCCGGTTTTCCGGGGCTCTTTTTTTCCACAGATGCCAGTACCCATAAGCTGAAAAGCATCGACATCTCCCCTTGCGGTACCGGTCGAGATCAACTTAACCAACTGGGATGAGATGGCTGCAACAGAGGGTAAAAGCGGTTTTCCAACGGATTGCACTGGTAGGTGAGAAACATACTGCAAATCTTGCAATGCTTTGATCCAGGCAGAAGTTGCCTGATCAATTATCGTGCTGCACCCAGACATGGAACCGGTTCTTACCGGCGCATTTGGCGTCGTACATAGCCGCATCAGCCCGTTGCAGTAAGGTGGCGCCATCTGTCTTGGCACTGCCTTCACGCATTGCGATACCAATACTGGTACCGATGTTGACAATGGACCCCCCCAAATCGACGGGCTCACCCAGTCGCTTCACAATGGCTTGTGCAATTCGCTGTGCATCGTGGTCACCATCCACCAGACCCGACAGCAGAATGACGAATTCGTCGCCGCCCAGGCGAGCCAGGGTGTCGCTGTCCCGCACACAAGCACTAAGCCGGCTTGCGACTTCCTTGAGTAATAAGTCTCCTGCTTCATGGCCATATCGGTCATTTACCGCCTTGAAACCATCGAGGTCGAGAAACAAGAGTGCCGACTGCTTGGTACTCACATTTTCGGCGCAATGCACCTGCAGCTTTGTTTCAAATGCCCGCCGATTAGGAAGGCCAGTCAACACATCATGCTCAGCCAGATGAAGCAACATGGCTTCATGGCGACGGCGCTCGCTGATATCGCGCAGGAAGGCGCTATACAAGAAGTACTCACCAGTACGGACACCCGAGAGGGTCATCTCAATCGGTATTTCACCCCTGTCGCCCGTACAGGCAATCAATTCCAAGCGCTGTACTGTGGCCTGATTACCTGAAGCCAGCTCCAACGCCTGCATAAACGCATCTCGTTGGTGCTTGGGAATCAGCATGTCTTCCAGACGACGGCCCAGCATATCCTGGCAACTCCAACCAAATACCAACGCTGCTTGTCGGTTCCAATCGGTCACAACGCCATCGTTGTTGATAGCGACAAAGGCTTCGCCCGAGCTTTCGATAATCAACCGTGTACGCGCCTCACTGGCGCGCAAGGTTTCTTCCGACAAACGCCGTCGCTCCACCTCCTGGGCAAGTGTTGTCAGCGCCTGGGTACGTTCCGCCAATAACTGCTGGTTGAGTTCGAACTGTTGCTGATGGCTGATTGCCGCACCTATCAAACCGGCCATCAGCTGCAAGGTCTGCAAATCTGCCGGGGAAAAAGCATTGGCCTGGTTGCTCAGAATCTTAAGCACTCCAACCACTCGGCCGCGGTCTACCAGCGGTGTAACGACCATGCTTGCCGCCCCCACCTTCTGGCATGCAGCATAATCAACCCGCAGGTCCGTACTGGTATCCGGGCAATCAAGCATCTGGCCGGTAATCACACACCGTCCTGAAAGACTGCCCTCCTTCTTTATGCGTAACCCGATATAAGGCCGAACACTGCCGCTGGCTGCCCGGTAGACCATCTGCTCACCCTCTGCCAGCTCCACAACCGCACCCGTTGCGGGGGTAAGCATCAATATACGTTCCACAACGATGACCATGAAGCCTTCAAGCTCCAGCTCTGCCTGGGCCAGATGCGACTGGGTGGTAATGACTTCATTCAGATGAAGCGTCTGCCGTTCCAGCTTCACAATGGCTTCGCTGCGATCGCGCATTGCATCAAGCAGATGGTTACTCAGCGCCAATGCGCCCGTTGCGCGCTCTTCCAAAAGTATCTGCGTAGTCTGGGGACAACTGCCGTCCTCAGTATCTGCACTGGTCCCGAACCACTGGAGTGTCGGTCCGCCAGGCGACCGTATAGGCACCGCATGATGAAGATGTCGCCGCCATGAACCATCACTGACACAGCGTAGCCGGGCTTCCATCTCAAACACGGTATTGTCTGCCAATGCAGTTTTCCAGCATGCCAGCCAAGCTGCTTTGTCGTCCGGATGAAGCGAGTCCTCGAATTTGCTCGCACCCTCGCCATTTGCTCCCGCTACTGAGAAGGCTTCCCAGCGCTTATTCACGTAATTCACGTGTCCATCGACATCGGCAGTCCAGACAATCTGCGGCATAAGATCCGCCAGCATGCGAAATCGCTTATCGCTGGACAAAGCTGCTGCGTCAGAAGGGGGTGAGGGACTTGGATTAGTCATCGTGCCATCACAACCAGGGTTGCGTACCTGTAACCCGGACGATCCTCTCCATATCATCGAATGGATGGATTCAATATACCCTTGTTATCTGCTTCCTGATGCCCCAATCATCCTTCGAATGAAATTACGGACCCACGAGAGGGTGAAATTCATCTGTATGTTTCTATCTCAGTCTCTGTGCCATTGGGTATCCTCAGAGCCTCCTACGTTCCAGCTGCTGGCATAGCGCTGTATTCCCACTTCAGGGGCGAGGTAGATTTGCTGAAACAAATGACTTCAAGGAAACAGAGAAAAATATATGTCGTTGTTTTCCACAGAGATTAATAACTTTTGGCAGGCTTCCTTTCTGAATGGCGAGGTCCTGTGCCGTAAAGACAATTTAACGGTTGCCATAAATCCAGCGCTGAGTGAGGACAGGCGGGCGATGTTGTTAGAGACCGCTGACGGTCAAATCAACGCGGTCCTGACGCCAGCACTCATAGACAAGCTGAAGCTGAATCGGGACCAAAACCTATCTGAGCAAGCGCTACGACAGAAACTGCGTGAGGGGTACGTGGAGCTGCACGGTGCGGACTACGTTTTCTACTTCTCAGAAGCGGCAAAGCAAATCTTGCTTGAGGAGGCGCCGTTACACACGATTCGTCAACTAAGTGCAGCAGATGAGGCTGTATTTGCTGAATTCCAATCCTCGGCTTCCGAGCAAGATTTGGACGATGCATATGTCGAACTTGACCACTGGGCGGTCTTCGGTGCCTTTGAGAACAAACGCCTAGTCTGTGCCGCCAGTATGTACCCCTGGGAGGGCCAAAAGATTGCAGACCTTGGCGTACTTACGCTACCGCTGTTCCGAGGCAGGAGTTACGCAAGTAACGTGGTGCGTGCAATCAGCCGCTATGCCTGCAATTTGGGGTACGAGCCGCAATACCGTTGCCAAATTGATAATCACGCCTCCACTGCATTGGCCAAGAAAGCGGGGCTAGCCCAGTTTGGGAAGTGGGAAGTGATCTCTCCCGACTCCACTGAATAAGTATTGGTAGTCCCCGTTTCTATCAGATTGCCTCCACCGCTACCGCTTCAATCTGCGACCGCAACCAACACAAAGCTGGATCACGGTCGCGGGTGGCGTGCCAAATCAAGCCAACAGTGAAGCTGGGCAGCGCCAGGGGTATGGGTGATGTCGCGAGGCTGAAATACTGCCGCCAATGCTCTGCCTGCACTTCGGGCACACAGGCCAAGGCTGGTAATTGGCGCAGCAGGTTGGGCAAAACCCCGAAATGCGGTGTGGTATAGGCCACACGGCGTGCCAAGCCTTGCTCAGACAGGATACGATCTACCACACCTTCGCTGGCAGCACGATAGGTGACCAGCAGATGTGGAAAAGCGAGGAATTGTTCGAGCGTCAGCGGTGATGCCAGGGCAACCTGTCGTGGGTCGTAAGTGCACGCGAAACCCATTTTTCGCAACGGCTGGGCATAGCGTAGCGGCGTGTCGCTATCAAAGGTGGAAGACGAAGGCAGAATCGCCAACGCGATCTCGTCCTGGTCCAGCATCGCTTGGACCTGAAATGGATCGGCAGTCTTCACGGCAATGCGCAGTCCTGGCGCCAATTGCTGCAGCCGTGTGCAAAGCCGCGGCATCAGCCAGATTTCCACCCAGTCTGGCATACCGAGCACAAAAGTCCGTTCAGCCTTGGTCGGGTCGAACACGGTCGGCTCAAACAACACAGACTGGATACTGGCAACGACCGGCTTCAGCGTGGCTTCAAGCTCCAGCGCCTTAACCGTCGGCACCATACCCTGGGCGGTGCGCACCAGCAGCGGATCGTCAAACAAAGTGCGCAGACGCGCCAAAGCGGCACTGACAGCTGGTTGGCCCAGATACAGCTTCTCGGCAGCCCGCGATACGCTGCGTTCGCGCAACAACACCAGCAAGGTCACCAACAGATTGAGATCGACCCGTCTGAAATCGATTTCCTTGATGGTCACCATCTCTTCAATCGATTTGAATAATGAAAGCGCTGATTGGATCATTGCCGCACTCGCCAACGCAAGGCCCAACACTAGCGGATGGCCCACACAACAATCGAATCAAGAGGATGAATCCATGCCCGCGCTGAACACCACCTTGCTCCGCTCCGCGCTTATCACCGCCTTGTCGGCATTGCCAGTGATCAGTCTGGCGCTCGTACCACAAATCGGCCACGCCGCCGTCCCACAGGTCAAAACCCAGGCACCCGGCTACTACCGCATGATGTTGGGCGATTTCGAGATTACCGCCCTGTCCGATGGGACCATCACGCTGCCACTGGAAAAACTGCTGACCGACACCACACCGGCACAGATCCGCAACCTCCAGGCGCGCGCCAATCTGGGCAGCGAAGTGGAAACATCGATCAACGCCTACCTGATCAACACCGGGTCGCAATTGCTACTGGTCGATACCGGTGCTGGCCGGCTGTTTGGTGGCAAAGGCGGCGGCCAGTTGCTGGTCAACCTGCAAGCAGCGGGCTATCGTGCCGAAGACGTCGACGCCGTGCTGTTGACCCATGTCCATGGCGACCATTCGGGCGGCCTGACGGTGGACGGCAAGATGGTCTTCCCTAACGCCACTATCTATACCGATAAGCGCGAAGCCGAGTTCTGGCTTAATCCCGCCAATAAAGCCGAAGCGGCGCAACGCCATAAACATAGCTTCCCCGAAGCAACCACAGCGCTGTCGCCCTATGCCGCCGCCGGTCGCTTGAAGACCTTTGCCGGAGATACCGAACTGTTCCCGGGCGTACGCAGTGTCGCCGTACCAGGCCATACGCCGGGTCATACTTTCTACGTGGTGGAAAGCAAAGGCCAGCAACTGCAATTCTGGGGTGATACCGTCCACGCCCAGCATGTACAGCTCCCCAAACCGGCGGTGACGATCCAATTCGACATCGACAGCCCGGCAGCAGCAAAGCAGCGCAAACGCGTATTTGCCGACGCGGCTACGAAGCAATACTGGGTCGCGGCCGCACATATTGCTTTCCCCGGTATAGGTCATCTGCGCAAGGAAACGTCAGGCTTTAGCTGGGTGCCCGCAAATTACGCGATTCCACGTTGATAGTAACAAGGGCGCGTCCACGGCATCGCCGTCGACACGCCCTGTTTATACTCAGGCCGCGCGTTTAGTCGCCTGACGTCACTCAACCGTAACCGACTTGGCTAGGTTGCGAGGCTTATCCACATCGGTACCGCGTGCCAGGGCGGTGTGGTAGGCCAACAGCTGAACTGGGATGGCATGTACGACTGGGCTGAGCACGCCGACATGACGTGGAGTACGGATAACGTGCACGCCTTCCGATTCGCCAAAGCCACTGTCGAGATCGGCAAAGACGAAAAGCTCGCCGCCACGGGCACGAACTTCCTGCATGTTCGACTTCACTTTTTCCAGCAGTGCATCGTTAGGGGCGATCACCACAACGGGCATCGCTTCATCCACGAGCGCTAGCGGACCGTGCTTAAGCTCGCCCGCGGCATAGGCTTCAGCATGGATGTAGGTGATCTCCTTGAGCTTGAGCGCGCCTTCCATAGCAATGGGGTAATGAACACCACGGCCCAGATACAGTGAGTGCTGCTTAGGCGCAAAGCGGTCTGCCCAGGGTTTGATTTGCGGTTCAAGGTTCAACGCATGCTGCACGCTGCCGGGCAACTGGCGCAACGCATCCAGGTAGCTTTGTTCCTGGTCCTTGTCGAAACGGTTGTTCAGCTTGCCCAAGGTTGCGGCCAGGGTAAACAGTGCAGCCAGTTGGGTGGTGAACGCCTTGGTCGAGGCAACGCCAATCTCAGCCCCAGCACGGGTATAGAACACCAACTTGCTGGCACGGGGAATAGCCGACTCCTGCACATTGCAGATAGACAAGCTAAGGCTATGGCCAAGTGACTGGGCGTATTTCAGCGCTTCCATCGTGTCCAGCGTTTCACCGGACTGCGAGATGGTAACGATAAGGTGCTTGGGGTTGGCAACCGCTTCGCGGTACCGATATTCACTGGCGATTTCCACAGTACAAGGCAGCTTGGCGATACTCTCGATCCAGTACTTGGCCACTGAACCCGCATAGAAGCTGGTACCACAGGCGAGGATTTGCACGCCTTGCACCTGGCTGAGTAGGTCGCCCCCTTTATCGCCAAACAATGCTGGGCTGAAGCCTTGCTCCAACACCTGTTCAATCGTGTCGGCCAAGGCTTTTGGCTGCTCGTGGATTTCCTTTTGCATGAAGTGGCGATATGGGCCCAGCTCCAACGAAGCGAGTGAGACCTCGGATAGACGCACGGGGCGCTCTACTGACTGACCGGCTTGGTCGAAAACACGCACGTTGCCGGTAGTAAGCGCAGCGACATCGCCTTCTTCCAGGAAGATCACTTTACGGGTGGCGGCAAGCACAGCCGAGACATCCGATGCGATAAAGTTTTCGCCTTCACCCAGACCGATCAGCAACGGGCAACCCATGCGGGCGCAAACCAGAAGATCAGGCTGCTTGATGGCGATGACGCCAATAGCATAAGCACCGTGCAATTCTCGCACTGCCTTTTGCACTGCAGCCAGCAAGTCCCCAGTTTCCTTCAAGTAGTGCTCAACCAAATGGGCGATGACTTCGGTATCGGTCTGCGATTCGAATACGTATCCCAGTTCCTTTAGGCGCTGACGCTGCTCATCATGGTTTTCGATGATCCCGTTATGTACCACCGCAACTTGCTTGGAAATATGCGGGTGGGCATTAGGTTCGGTTACACCACCATGGGTAGCCCAACGGGTATGACCGATACCCAGCTTGCCATGCAGGCTTTCTGCCTGAGCTGCGTTTTCCATCTCGGCGACACGGCCCACACGACGCACACGCTGTAATACGCCATCAACCAAAACGGCCACGCCCGAGGAATCGTAACCACGGTATTCAAGCCGCTTCAGCCCATCTATCAGGTGAGCCACAACATTACGTTGCGCAATTGCGCCAACAATTCCACACATTGGATTACCTCCCAAAAGTATTTTTTGCAAGTCTAGGCAGACTTTGACATGCCGTGAGTATGTTTTCGTCATTGCCAATTTGTTTCTTATTATACATTTGGCATACAACTACTCCCAGACAGGGCCCAAAGGCTATTCTTTCAACTAACCATCTATCCAGAAAACATAGAGCGGAAAAGAATAACGGCCGCTAACTGCGGCCGTTACAGAACACTCTATCTATAGATATAAACCTTATCCTTTGGCGACTTTCTCTGGCTTTTTCCACCCAAGAATCGACTTCTGATCGCGTGCTCGGCAGATCGTCAACGCATCGGCAGGCGCATTCTTGGTGATGGTGGACCCAGCAGCAACGTAGGCACGATCAGCAATCGTTACCGGTGCTACCAGCTGGCTATCTGTACCAATAAAAGCATCGTCACCAATCGTAGTCACGAACTTGTTTGCACCATCGTAATTACAGGTAATCACACCAGCAGAAACATTGACCCGTTCGCCAATCACCGCGTCGCCAAGATAAGCCAAGTGACCGGCCTTTGTACCGTTGCCTAATTTGGCCTTCTTGACTTCGACAAAGTTACCGATATGTACTTTCTCGCCCAATATCGAGTCTGGCCGTAAGCGAGCAAATGGTCCGAGGTCGGACCCCGCCCCCACCACGCTGTCTTCGATAACGGTATTGGCTTTAATAATGACACCATCGCCCAAAGTGGCATTCTTCAAATAGACGTTCGGGCCAATCTTCACGCCGTTACCCAGTTTAATCTTGCCTTCCAGAATAACGTTGACGTCGATCTCCACGTCCTGCCCATGCTCTACTGTGCCGCGCAAATCAAAGCGGCTTGGGTCGAGCAGCGTCACGCCTCCAGCCAACAATTTATCAGCCTGCCGGCGTTGATAGACCCGTTCCAACTCGGCGAGCTGGCGCTTATCGTTCACGCCAGCAGGCTCCCACGCATCAGAAGCGATAACCCCGGTAACGGCCACACCGTTATCCACTGCCATCGCTATTACATCGGTGAGGTAGTACTCACCTTGCGCGTTAGCATTCTTCAAACGAGGCAACCAGTCACGCAGATGCTTGAGGGGAACAGCAATAAACCCGGTATTGATCTCGCGTATCGACTTCTCGGCATCGCTCGCGTCTTTCTGTTCAACAATCCGAACAATTCGGCCTGCTGGATCACGCACGATGCGACCATACCCTGTTGGGTTGTCCATTACCGCAGTCAACACAGCAAGCTTGTCTTCGCCTGCTGCCTCCAGGAGCATCTTCAAGGTAGACGCAGTGATCAGTGGACAATCGCCATACAAAACCAGCGCCACACCCTCGCTACAGGCTGACAGGGCCTGGGCTAATGCATGCCCAGTGCCGAGTTGCTCCGCTTGATGTGCCCAACGCACATCGGGTTGGTTCGCAAAAGCCGCCTTTACCTGTTCACCACCATGTCCATAGACCACAACCAGACGCTCTGCCGCTAGCGCACGCCCCGCTTCCAATACATGCCCCAGCATTGGCAAGCCCGCAATAGGCTGCAATACCTTCGGCAACTTGGAATTCATACGCTTGCCCTGGCCGGCAGCGAGGATGATGACATTCAATGACATGGCGAATCCACAAACAGAAATGAGGGTAGGAGGGAATTATCGTAGCGCGAGCTAAAAAGGGAAACTGGGACAGTACCTAGCAACTCCACCACGTCAACAAGAAACCAAACAGCAAGTACATTCCACCGCACCATCAAAACAAAAAGGCAACCCGAAGGCTGCCTTTCTGACTTAGCACCCGAAGGGCTTGATCAAGCGCGGTTACGCAACTTCTTGATCGCAGCCAACTGGGCTGCCGCCTGCGCCAATTCGGCCTGAGCCGCGGCATAGTCGATCGAACCCGAACGGTTGCTCAATGCTTCTTCGGCCCGCTTCTTGGCCTCCAGCGCTTTCGCCTCATCAAGGTCGCTACCGCGAATAGCCGTGTCGGCCAGAACCGTCACGACATGCGGTTGCACTTCGAGGATACCGCCGGATACATAGACCAGCACTTCCTCGTCGTTGCTATTGGCGACCTTGATCCGCAACGCACCCGCTTTGATACGGGTGAGCAACGGGGCGTGGCGCGGCAGCACACCGATTTCGCCCATCTCACCCGGTGCTACCAAGAACTCGGCAGTACCAGAGTAGATTTGCTCTTCAGCGCTTACTACGTCCACATGCATGGTCATGGCCATATCTCGCTACCTTATGCCAGGGTCTTGGCTTTTTCGACAGCTTCGTCGATGCCACCAACCATGTAGAAGGCTTGTTCCGGCAGATGGTCGTACTCACCAGCCAGAATACCCTTGAAGCCGCGCAGCGTTTCTTTCAGCGACACATACTTACCAGGCGCGCCGGTGAACACTTCGGCGACGTGGAAAGGCTGCGACAGGAAGCGCTGGATCTTACGGGCACGGGCCACAACCAGCTTATCTTCCGGCGACAACTCATCCATACCCAGAATCGCGATGATGTCACGCAGTTCCTTGTAACGCTGCAGGGTCTGCTGCACGCCACGGGCCACCGAGTAGTGATCTTCACCCACGATTTGTGGGTCCAGCTGACGCGAAGTCGAGTCGAGCGGGTCCACAGCAGGATAGATACCCAGCGATGCGATATCACGCGACAACACAACCGTAGCATCCAAGTGGGCGAAGGTTGTAGCAGGCGACGGGTCGGTCAAGTCATCGGCTGGCACGTAAACGGCCTGGATGGAGGTGATCGAACCGGTCTTGGTCGAAGTGATACGCTCTTGCAAGCGGCCCATTTCGTCAGCCAGTGTAGGCTGGTAACCCACGGCGGACGGCATACGACCCAACAACGCGGACACTTCAGTACCCGCCAGGGTGTAGCGGTAGATGTTGTCCACGAAGAACAACACATCACGACCCTTGCCCTTTTCGTCCTTCTCGTCACGGAAGTACTCGGCCATGGTCAGACCGGTCAACGCAGCGCGCAGACGGTTGCCAGGAGGCTCATTCATCTGGCCGTAAACCATGGCCACCTTCGACTCGGCCAGGTTGTCCAGCTTGATAACGCCGGAATCAGCCATCTCGTGGTAGAAGTCGTTACCTTCACGAGTACGCTCACCCACCCCAGCAAACACCGACAGACCCGAGTGAGCCTTGGCGATGTTGTTGATGAGTTCCAACATGTTCACGGTCTTGCCCACACCGGCGCCACCGAACAGACCCACCTTACCGCCCTTGGCGAACGGACAGATCAGATCGATAACCTTGATACCGGTTTCCAGCAAGTCCACCGAGCTCGACAATTCGTCGAACTTAGGGGCTTTACGGTGGATAGACCAACGCTCTTCAGCAACCACGGGACCGACTTCATCCACCGGGTTACCCAGCACGTCCATGATACGGCCCAGCGTAGCCTTACCAACCGGTACCGAAATCGGGTTACCGGTGTTCAGCACAGGTTGGCCACGCTTCACGCCATCAGTCGAACCCATGGCGATTGCACGGACCACGCCATCACCCAGCTGCTGCTGAACTTCCAGCGTCAGTTCCGGGTTGGCCAGCGTCAGCGCGTCAAATACCTTTGGCATGGCATCACGTGGAAATTCCACGTCAACCACCGGGCCAATGATTTGCACGATTTTACCTTGGCTCATCGTTGCATTCCTTAATGTTAAATACTGTTCCGCGCTGCGATCAAACCGCTGCTGCACCAGCGACGATTTCCGACAATTCCTTGGTGATGGCTGCCTGACGGGTCTTGTTGTAGACCAGCTTAAGCTCATCGATCACCGTTCCGGCGTTATCGGAAGCGGCCTTCATGGCTACCATCCGAGCACTTTGCTCAGAAGCGATGTTTTCGGAAACTGCCTGGTAAACCAACGCCTCGATATAGCGAATCAGCAAATCGTCAATCACCACTTCCGGCGCCGGTTCGTAGACATACTCGAACGGGTGGTTGCTAACCGGTTTCATACGGTCGGCTGGCACCGGCAGGAGCTGTTCTACCACCGGTTCCTGCCGCATCGTGTTGATGAAGCGGGTATAGACGATATGCAGTTCATCGATCCGGCCAGCCATATAGGCATCAAGCATGACTTTGACCGGGCCGATCAACTTCTCGAGGTGCGGCGTATCGCCAAGCTGCGTAACGTGCGAAACCACACGGCCGCCTGTGCGCTGCATGAAGCCAAAGCCTTTATTACCAATGGCACTGACATCGACTTCGATACCAGCCTGTTGCCAGGCTTTCATCTGATTCAGCGAGGCACGCAACACGTTGGTGTTGAGGCCACCGCACAAACCCTTGTCAGTGGTTACCACGATAATACCGACGCGCTTCACTTGCGCACGCTTGGTCAGGAAGGGGTGGGCGTAATCCACCAAAGCCTGGGCCAGATGAGCAGTCACGTTACGGATCTTCTCACCGTAAGGACGAGCCGCCTTCATTCGGGCCTGGGCCTTGCGCATCTTGGACGCAGCCACCATTTCCATGGCGCGGGTGATCTTGCGCGTGTTCTGCACGCTCTTGATCTTGTTGCGTATTTCCTTGCCGCCAGCCATGACTTGACCTTTCTCTCGTTAGATCAAATCAGTAAGCGCCAGTGGCTTTGAACGACTTGATGGCTTCCGCCAGTTTCTTGTCGTTGTCGCCAGACAGCTCACCCTTGCCATCCATCTCAGCGACGATATCGGCATGGTTGGCTTTGACATAGGCATACAGAGCGGATTCGAAAGCCAGGGCCTTTTCAACCGGCACATCATCAGCCAAGCCTTTTTCCACTGCGTACAGGGTCACAGACAACTGCGAAACCTTGAACGGCGCGTACTGGCCTTGCTTCAGGAGCTCAGTCACCAGACGACCGCGGTCCAGCTGCTTACGAGTGGCTTCGTCAAGATCGGAAGCAAACTGGGCAAAAGCTGCCAGTTCGCGGTACTGCGCCAGCGCGGTACGGATACCACCAGCGAGTTTCTTGACTACTTTGGTCTGAGCAGCACCACCAACGCGCGACACCGAGATACCGGCGTTAATGGCGGGGCGGATACCAGCATTGAACAGGTCCGACTCCAGGAAGATCTGGCCATCAGTAATCGAGATCACGTTGGTCGGCACGAAAGCAGACACGTCACCAGCTTGGGTCTCAATGATAGGTAGAGCGGTCAACGAACCGGTCTTACCCTTCACAGCACCGTTGGTGATCTTCTCGATGTAGTCTTCGTTAACGCGCGATGCACGTTCCAGCAGACGCGAGTGGATGTAGAACACATCACCTGGATAAGCTTCACGGCCCGGCGGGCGACGCAGCAGCAGCGAGATCTGACGGTAGGCAACAGCTTGCTTGGACAAGTCGTCGTATACGATCAGGGCATCTTCACCGATGTCGCGGAAGTATTCACCCATAGCACAACCAGCATAGGGCGACAGATATTGCATGGCTGCCGATTCAGAGGCAGATGCCGCAACCACGATGGTGTGATCCAGGGCGCCGTGCTCTTCCAGCTTGCGCACTACGTTAGCGATCGACGAAGCCTTCTGGCCGATAGCAACGTAAATACAGGTAACGCCATTACCCTTCTGGTTGATAATGGCATCCAGCGCCACAGCGGTCTTACCGGTCTGGCGGTCCCCAATGATCAACTCACGCTGGCCACGACCAACCGGCACCATGGCGTCAATCGCCTTGATACCTGTTTGCAGTGGCTGCGAAACGGATTGACGTGCGATAACGCCCGGTGCGATCTTCTCGATCGGGCTGGAACCGGATGCGTTGATCGGGCCCTTGCCATCGATAGGCTGGCCCAACGCGTTCACAACACGACCACGCAGTTCCGGACCAACCGGCACTTCAAGGATACGACCGGTGCACTTTACTTCCGAACCTTCGGAAATGTGCTCGTAGTCACCCAACACCACGGCACCTACGGAGTCACGCTCCAGATTCAGGGCCAGACCAAAGGTGTTGCCCGCGAATTCGAGCATTTCGCCCTGCATGACTTCAGACAAGCCATGCACACGGACGATACCGTCAGACACCGAAACCACGGTGCCAGTCGTGCGGCTTTCTGCGCCTGCGGACAGGTTCTGAATCTTGCTCTTGATCAGATCACTGATCTCGGACGGATTCAATTGCATTGTTTGCACTCCAAAATGATTACTCGCTCACCACGTCAGCGCGTTAGTGGGCGAGGCGGGCCGAAAGCGCAGCAAGCTTGCCACGCACCGAGGCGTCGATGACGTCATCACCCACAGTCATACGCACACCACCGATCAAATCAGGGTTGGTACTGACAATGGTTTCAACCTTCTTACCGCTACGCGCAGCCAGAATGGACTTGATCTCGTCCAACTGGGCAGCGTTCAGTTCAAAGGCCGACTCGATGTGCGCTGTGACCGAACCCTCTGCACTTGCCTTCAATTGCTCGAACAGCTCGGCAATATAGGGCAACAGAGCAAAGCGGCGGCTCTCCAACACGGTAGCAATAAAATTGCTTACATGCGGTGTAGCGCGCGCGCCAAGCAGTTCGGTAAGAAGCGCTTGGACCTGGCTCGCGGAGAACTTCGGATTGGCGGCGAACTCGGCTGCAGTCGGGTCTTGTGCGGCGGCGGCCAGCATGGCCAACACTTCCGACCAAGCCGGCAGGCTGTTCGCTTCCTTCGCCAACCGGAACACAGCTTCGGCGTAGGGTCTTGCGACGGTTATGAGTTCAGCCATGAGCGTTTACAGCTCCGCTTTAAGGGAAGTGAGCAAATCAGCGTGACGAACAGCGTCCACTTCCTTGCGCAGAATCTTCTCTGCGCCAGCGATAGCCAGAGCAGAAACCTGCTGACGCAGCACTTCCTTGGCGTGATGGACTTGCTGATCAACTTCAGCCTTGGCACCCGCGATCAAGCGGTCGCCTTCGACACGAGCTGCGTCTTTGGCTTCCTCCACGATCTGGGTAGCGCGCTTCTCAGCTTGAGCGATAATTTCGGTCGCTTGCGACTTGGCTTTGCGCAGTTCTTCTGCGGCGCGCTTTTCTGCGAGCTCAAGATCGTGCTTGGCGCGGTCAGCAGCGGACAAGCCGTCTGCTATACGCTTTGCACGTTCTTCCAGCGTCGCGATAAGCGGCGGCCAGATGAACTTCCAGGTGACCAGCACCAGAATAGCGAAGACCAACGCTTGCCCGAACAAGGACGCGTTAATATTCATGAGTTAACCCCTTGATGGAGAAAGGGTTGCTTACTTAATCAGGGCGACCAATGGGTTACCGAAGGCAAACATCAGAGCAACGGCAACAGTGATAATGAAGATGGCGTCAACCAGACCAGCAATAACGAACAACTTAGGTTGCAGGGCAGCAGCGGATTCAGGCTGACGAGCAGCGCCTTCCAAGAACTTGGCACCAACCAATGCCACGCCGATAGCTGCGCCAACGCCTGCCAAGCCGATCATCAAGCCGATGGCAATAGCGGTGAATTGCTGAACGTTAGCGATCAGGACTGCTTGTTCCATTTGATACTCCTAGGTAAGGATGGTGATTTACGAAAAAAGGGTACGACAAAATCAGTAAAGCTTCCGCAAGGCTTAGTGCTCTTCGACCGCCAGGCCACAGTAAACAATGGTCAGCATCATGAAGATGTAGGCTTGCAGAATCACAATCAGGATGTGGAAGATCGCCCAGGCAGAGCCAGCTACAACTTGACCCAGCAAGCCAAGGATGGAACCAGGATTAGCACCGGTCCAGCTCATCCCCAAGAGAGCGATCAACAGGAATACCAACTCACCGGCAAACATATTGCCGACCAATCGCAAGGCCAGCGATAAACCGCGTGAACCGTATTCGATCAACTGCATCGCGCCATTGATAGGGATCAGAATGATCTTCATTGCCGTACCCTCTGCATGGAAGGGGGCAGTGAAGAACTCGACCACGAAACCAACCAGACCCTTGGCTTGGATGCCGAGAACAACAGACAGCAGCACCACTGACAACGACATGGCCAGACCCTGATTAATGTCGGCAGTCGGCACCACTTTCAAGTATTGAATGCCAAACATGGCGGCAATCTTGGGCAACAGGTCAACCGGCAAAAAGTCCATCGCATTCATCAGCGTGACCCAGACAAACACCGTCAAAGCCAGAGGCGCAACAATCTTGCTCTTACCGTGGAAAATGTCCCTTACGTTGCTATCGACTAACTCAATGATCAGTTCGATAAACAGCTGGAATTTAGAAGGCTTGTCTACCGAAGCCCGGCGCGCAACCAAACCGAAGACACCAACAAAGATAAAACCCAGAATCAGGGCGATCCAGAAGGTATCGAGATGGAAATGACTAGGATCTGCAGGATCAGTGAGTGCCGGATTGGCGCGCAGATTCATCAAGTGGTGCGAGATGTACTCTGTCGCGTTAGCGGGTGCGTTATGTTCAGCCGACATATGTGTGAGTAATGTTTTATTTGGAAATAAGTACCAGTAAATAGGCCACCAAAGCGGCCACGAACGCACCGGCAAACCACAGTGCATTCGCCCCGAAGATGATGTAGCCGGCAACCAATAACGCCAGAGACACTACAATCTTGACGATCTCTGCCATTAAAAACTGGGCATAGAGCGCCTTCGGGGCCGGAATTCCTTCGAATCGGCTGACTCGGCCATAGGCAAATACCGCCACGATCTGGCTCAAGCCACCACAAAGGGCGGCGAGCATCGCTTTGGCATCGGCGATAAAAAATGCTGTCGCAGCAACAACCCCTGTCAGGGCCGACATCACGAGCAGCACGGCGCGAATCTGCTTCCTCAATTTCTCCGACGGGGAGAGGGGTTGAGAAAACTCGCGGATGTTAGCGTTCTCTTGGTGCATAGGTCAAGCCGAACGCCTTGCAGCAGGGCGTAATCATCTGTTTTTTTTGAAAATTTAGCGCTGAAACGAGTGGGATATTGAGCAATCTGCAGAGGATCGCTCAATAAGAATTGATATCAACACTAGTATCTAGTGGCGCAATAAAGCCAACAAGGTATCGAGTTGATCCAAAGAACCGTACTCTATGGTCACCTTGCCCCGGCCTTTGCGCCCTGCCGCTATTTGCACCCGAGCGCCAAGCTTGTCGGAAAGATCCTCCTCCAACCGGGCTAGGTCAGGATCGACCTTTTTCTGCAAAACAATCGCCTGTGCGTTTTGCCCCGCCAACAGGCTCTGGACCAGCTTTTCCGTCTCTCGTACCGACAGACCTTTTTCAGCAACCAATTTCGCAACTTCAATCTGCTTAAAGACAGGCAAAGCAAGCAAAGCACGCGCATGGCCCATATCAAGGGCGCCTTGCATCAGCTGCTCCCTCACCGGCTCCGCCAGATTCAAGAGACGCAACAGGTTGGTAACCGCCGAGCGTGACTTGCCAACCGCATGTGCACAGGCTTCATGCGTCATACCGAACTCTTCAATCAACCGTTGCAGGCCAACAGCTTCCTCAAGCGGGTTCAAGTTCTCGCGCTGGATGTTCTCAATCAGCGCCATTACCAGCACCACTTCATCCGAGACCTTCCGGATAACTGCGGGCAGTTCAGTCAATCCAGCTTTTTGCGCAGCACGCCAGCGTCTTTCACCTGCGATAATTTCATAGCGGTCTATGCCGGTTTCACGCACCAGAATCGGCTGAATCACACCCTGGGTACGGATACTCTCCGCCAAATCAGCCAAGGCATGCTCATCCATATGCGTACGCGGTTGGTACTTACCTGGCTGCAAGTAGTGCACGGGCAACGCCTGCAGCTTCTCTTCCGGCGCCGTGGCACTACCCAGCAGGGCATCCAGACCGCGACCGAGACCTTTGAACTTGGTCATATATTTTGACTTCCATAACGGTCATACCTGAGATCAGTGGGTCACTTCATTTACGGACCACACCCTCACACTCAACCTTGTTTCACAGACAAGGAGCAGGCAGCGCCTTGGGCGCAGGTTTTAATTAATACGTTCGATCAGCTCTTCGGCCAAGGCACGATAAGCTTGTGCACCGCGCGAGGACTTGTCGTAAGCAAAAATAGGGCGGCCAAAACTGGGAGCCTCAGCAAGTCGGATATTGCGTGGAATCACGGTTTCAAACACCTTGTCACCGAAGTGTTGATTCAACTGGGCCACCACTTGCTGCGCCAAAGTCGAACGGGGATCGTACAACGTCCGCAACAGCCCATCGATCTCAATTTTTGGGTTAAGCGACTGCCGCACACGACGCATGGTATTGATCAGATCAGTCAAACCTTCCAGTGCGTAATACTCGCACTGCATAGGAATAATGACGCCTTCGGAGGCTGCCAAACCGTTCACCGTCAACATGTTAAGTGCTGGCGGGCAATCGATGAGGATGTAATCGTATTCCGGCCGTACTTTCAACAGTGCTTCACGCAACCGCAGTTCTCGCCTGTCAACCTCGATCAGTTCGACCTCGGCGCCACCCAATTCACGGTTTGCTGGCAAAATATCAAAGCCATGTTCAGTATTGATGCGGACATCGGCCAACTCGGCATGACCCAGCAACAGATGATAGACGCTACGGCCCAGCTTCTGCTTGTCCACACCCGACCCCATCGTGGCGTTGCCCTGCGGGTCCAGGTCGATCAGCAACACTCGCTTCTCTTTTTGGACAAGACCTGCGGCAAGATTAACCGCCGTCGTCGTCTTGCCCACACCACCCTTTTGATTGGTGATCGCGATAACACGGCTCATGCGTGCAACTCCATCCAGACAATACAGCGTTCGGCACCAAGAGCGGGTACATTCAACGGCGTGATACGGCTGGTTATATCCGCAGGCAAGGCAGCGACTTCCTCAAATGGCTGCACACCTTTTAATGCAGCCCAATGCCCGCCTTCGGCCAGTAAGTGCCGCGTCAAGCGTGCGAAATCCGCTAAATCAGCAAATGCGCGCGAAGTTATCAAATCGAAGCCTTCACCAGCAGAAACATTCTCCACCCGATCGCAAACAACCTGAACGTTTTCAAGGCCCAGCTCAATCACAGCCTGGCGCAGGAAAGTGGTTTTCTTGTGATTGCTGTCCAGCAACGTAATTTGCCATTGCGGCTGCACAATGGCGAATGGGATACCAGGCTGACCACCGCCACTGCCCACATCGACCAAGCGTCGCGGGCTCACTGCTGCAATCGGCGATAACGCCGCCAAGCTATCGAGCAGGTGATGCGACACCATGCGATCCGGCTCAGTAATCGCCGTCAGGCTATATGTCTTGTTCCACTTCAGCAGTAACGCCAGATAGGTAAGCAGACGGGAGACGGTAGCGTCATCGAATGTAAGGCTCAGCGCTGCCAAGCCTTCCCTTAATTGCTGTTCTTGTTTTGGCCCGATCATGCGGTCTTTTGTGTCGTATCGTTATCCGGGGCGGCTTTAAAGCCACGTTTCAAATGGACAAGCAAGAGGCCGATTGCAGCCGGCGTCATGCCCTGCAATCTGGATGCCTGTCCCAGCGTTTCCGGCCGGGCTTGCGTCAAGCGTTGCTGCACTTCTTTGGAAAGTCCAGGCACCTTGCCGTAGTCGATCTCCAAGGGCAAGCGTACATCCTCAATCTCGCTGCGACGAGCAACTTCATCCTTCTGCCTTTCCACGTAACCCGCGTACTTGACCTGAATTTCGACCTGCTCGGCCACAAGAGGGTCTGCCACCGGCTCTCCCGCAACAGGCAGACTTAAAAGACTGGTGTAGTCGACATTGGGCCGGCGAAGCAACTGCTCCAACGTGTATTCACGTTCAATCTGCTGACCGAATACACGTTGGGCATCTTCCGCAGTCACCAGCCGCGGGTTGACCCAGGTAGATTTCAGCCGCTCCAACTCGGCAGCCACCGCATCTCGCTTGCGGCTGAACAATGCCCATTGCTCATCACTAACCAAGCCTAGCTGACGGCCGGCCTCAGTCAATCGCAGGTCCGCATTGTCCTCGCGCAATTGCAGGCGGAACTCCGCCCGGCTGGTAAACATGCGGTAAGGCTCAGAGACACCACGGGTAATCAAATCATCAACCAATACCCCAAGGTAGGCTTGATCACGCGTTGGGGTCCAACCATCCTTACCCTGCACCTGAAGCGCAGCATTCAGTCCTGCGAACAGGCCTTGTGCCGCCGCTTCTTCATAACCTGTCGTGCCATTGATCTGACCTGCGAAAAACAAGCCATTGATCGCCTTGCTCTCAAAAGTCGCCTTCAATGCACGCGGATCGAAATAGTCGTATTCGATCGCATAACCAGGGCGAAGGATATGGGCGTTTTCTAGACCACGAATCGAACGTACTGCGGCCAGCTGAATATCAAACGGTAGGCTGGTGGAAATACCGTTCGGATAGAACTCATGCGTTTGCAGACCTTCCGGCTCCAGGAATATCTGGTGCGAGTCCTTATCCGCAAAACGATTGATCTTGTCTTCTATCGACGGGCAGTAACGCGGACCGACACCTTCAATCACGCCGGTGAACATTGGCGAGCGGTCAAACCCCGAACGGATGATGTCGTGCGTACGTTGGTTTGTATGCGTGATCCAGCAGGGCAACTGCTTCGGATGCAGGGCTCGGCTACCACGCACTGAGAACACCGGGGTAGGATCATCACCAGGCTGCTCTTCAATTACAGAAAAATCGATACTTCGACCATCGATACGTGGCGGAGTACCTGTTTTCAAACGCCCTACCGGCAGTTGCAGCTCCCTCAGACGCGAGGACAAAGTTACCGAAGCCGGGTCGCCTGCACGGCCACCTGTATGATTTTCTAAACCAACATGAATCTTGCCCGCCAGGAAAGTACCCGCAGTCAGAACAATCGTCGGCGCTTCAAACCGAATGCCTATCTGGGTGACAACGCCAACCACACGCTCACCTTCCACAACGATGTCGTCCACCGCTTGTTGAAATAACGTCAGATTAGGCTGGTTCTCCAACATGGAGCGGATAGCCGCCTTGTAAAGGACACGGTCAGCCTGGGCACGGGTCGCCCTCACAGCAGGTCCTTTGGAGCTGTTCAAGGTACGAAACTGGATACCGCCCATGTCCGTCGCAAGCGCCATGGCACCACCAAGCGCATCCACTTCTTTGACTAAATGCCCTTTGCCAATCCCACCTATCGAGGGGTTACAACTCATCTGGCCCAAAGTCTCGATATTATGGCTAAGCAGCAGCGTGCGAACCCCCATTCGGGCAGCAGCGAGCGCGGCTTCGGTACCTGCATGGCCTCCGCCGATTACGATTACATCGAAACGTTCTGGGTACAACATGATCCAACCTGTCGTTAAGTGCCTGAATATCAAAGGCAAAGGGGATGTATTGTACGACAAAACCACCCGAAACGGCCAGCCGGGATGCCGGAGGCTGGTTGGAAGGAGCCGCTCAAGCTATAACAGGAGCGTTTTCAAGTTATTAACCCTAACGAATGAAAGTATGGATAACTACATCATCTGGTTTGTATTGGGCTTGGCGCTGGCAGGCGCCGAAATGTTGGTTGGCGGCTTTTATCTGCTGGTGTGCGGTATAGCCGCAGGCTTGGGCGGCTTGGTGGCATGGGCAGGATTGGGCTTTCCTATTCAACTACTTGCAGCAGCACTATGCGCCATCGCCGGCACTTTCTGGCTACGTCGCAATCCCATTAGTCGACCTGGAGGCCCACAATCGCTCGACCTGGGCCAACGGGTTGAAGTCGAACATTGGAAGTCAGCCACGCAACTACGTGTACGTTACCGCGGTGCAGGATGGGATGCCGAACTGACTTCAGCATTATCAGATAATGGCGCGCCACCCACCGAGTTGTACATCATTGGCCAACGGGGAAACACGTTGCTTGTGGCACCTACGCCACCCGCCTCATAAATTTGCACTTTCTTAATAAGTCCGTAGTTTTTGGAGAAGTAGATGCCGACAATAGCACTGGTCCTGTTTGTAGTTGCCGTGATTTTTGCAGTGAAATCGCTCAAAGTCGTACCACAACAGCATGCATGGGTAGTAGAACGACTAGGGCGCTTTCACGGCACATTGCAACCAGGCCTGAATGTAGTGGTGCCTTTCGTTGATCGAATCGCCTACAAGCATGATTTACGTGAAGTACCACTCGATGTTCCAAGCCAGATCTGTATCACCAAGGACAATACCCAGCTTCAGGTGGACGGTATCCTTTACTTTCAGGTGACCGATCCTCGGCAAGCATCGTATGGCTCAAGCAACTTCGAGCTCGCTATCACACAGCTGGCACAGACCACCTTGCGTTCGGTAATCGGCCGTATGGAACTTGATAAGACTTTCGAAGAACGCGATGACATCAACCACACTGTAGTGACTGCGCTGGACGAGGCTGCTTCGAACTGGGGCGTGAAGGTACTACGCTACGAAATCAAGGATCTGACGCCGCCAAAGGAAATTCTGCATGCCATGCAGGCGCAAATTACGGCGGAGCGGGAAAAACGCGCATTGATTGCCGCCTCGGAAGGCAGAAAGCAAGAACAGATCAATATCGCTACCGGTCAACGCGAAGCGGCAATCCAGAACTCAGAGGGCGAACGCCAAGCCGCCATCAACCAGTCTGAGGGCGACAAAGCCGCAGCCGTCAACCGTGCCGCAGGTGAAGCGGAGTCGATTCGGCTGGTTGCTCAGGCCACCGCAGAAGCCATTCATATGGTCGCGCAAACAATTCGCCAGCCAGGTGGCTACGAAGCGGTTAACCTTAAGGTTGCAGAACGCTATATTGATGCTTTTAGCAATATCGCCAAGGAAGGCAACACCATGATCCTGCCAGCCAACGCGGCGGATGTCGGCACCTTGGTAGCAACGGCAATGAATGTGGTGAAACAACAGCAACAGAGCAGCTAACTTCAACAGCCGGTTTCAGCCGGCCCGGTCTTACTTACGGCAGGGAGTGTGCATATGTCTCAATCCAAATTCCGCCTCATCACTCGCAGTGACTTTGATGGCTTGGTATGTGCCGTATTGCTGAACGAACTCGATATGATCGACGATATCCTGTTCGTCCACCCCAAAGACATGCAGGATGGCAAGGTTACGGTAACCCCCCGCGACATCAGCACCAACTTGCCCTTTGTGCCGGGCCTGCACATGGCTTTTGACCATCACTTCTCTGAAACGCTGCGCAACAAGAAGTACGATAACCACATCATCATCCCAACCGCTCCCTCTGCTGCACGTGTGGTATACGAGTACTATGGCGGTAAAAAGGCCTTCCCAAGAATCAGCGACGACATGATGGAGGCGGTGGACAAGGCCGATTCGGCTGATTTTACCGCCGATGAAATCCTCAGCCCGGAAGGCTGGGTGCTGCTGAACTATCTGATGGATGCGCGTACCGGGTTAGGCCGGTTCCGCGAATTCCGCGTCAGCAACTACCAGCTGATGATGGATCTGATTCAATACTGCCGTACCCATGGCATTGAGGATATCCTCAGCCTGCCCGATGTTCGTGAACGGGTGGAGTTGTACTTCGAACATGAACCGCGTGCCAAAGACCAGATCATGCGGTGCACGACTACCAGCAAAAATCTGGCGATCCTCGATCTACGCAATGAAGAAACCATCTTCGCTGCCAACCGTTTCATGGTCTATGCGTTGTATCCAGAGACAAATATCTCCATCCATGTAATGTGGGGACGGGAAAAGCAGAACACTGTATTTGCAATCGGCAAGTCGATTCTCGACCGCTCCAGCAAAACCAATGTCGGGGAACTCTGCCTACAGTATGGCGGTGGCGGTCACCACGCAGCGGGAACCTGCCAAGTGGACAATGACCGTGCAGATGCTGTGCTCAGGGAACTGACTTCCAAAATCAATGCTGAAGGATGAAATTAGTGCAAGTTGTAACAAGTTGGACGCTGGGCGCGTTGCTTTGTTCGACGGCCTGCTGGGGCAGCAGTAACAAGGTTCTACTTTGTGCGGAGGATGACTTCTACCCTTATTCCGCTGGCCAGCTCGGCAAGCCAGTCGGATTGACTGTAGAACTGATGCGCGCTGCATTTATCGAAGCCGGCCTTGATGTTGAACTTAAACCTGAGCCGTACAACCGCTGCCTGGAATCTGTTAAACGGGGAAAATACGTCGCTACGTTTGACACCGCCAAGACCCCGGACCGAAAAGCAGACTATCGCTGGTCAACACGTCCATTAACCCATATCCGCATGCTGACATGGGGTCCCATAGGGTTACCCCACAAGAAAGTCGACTATGCAAACCTGAAAGGCCAACGGGTCGGCATAGCTATTGGGTATGAGTACCCTGCCGAGTTGCTCAATGATGCGAGCATCATCAAAGTCCATAGCCAAAGCGAAGCGACCAATTTACGTAACGTTGCAGCCGGCCGGCTTGCTTTCACGCTTGTCGATGCTCGCGTGGCTCAGACTCTGATCAACAAACACGATTTGGCAAGCAAGGTCGCCAACTACGGGGAAATCAGCACGCTGCCTATCTATGCCGTATTTTCGTTGACGCATCCACAAGGCGAGGAAATGCTGGCTGAATTTGAACGCGGGTGGAGCAAATTGCGCGCAAAAGGTGGTGTGAAACGCATTGAAGATAACTGGTCTACTTTGGACGAAGCAGCAGTTCCCCAGTTAAGAACCGAGCACCTGACTGCCAGGGATTAGCAGACCTTTTCGCAAGACATGCGGAGCAGCACAGAAACCGGAGTGTGTTTTTGCATAAGCCCTGATCACAGCTACGCAGTAAGATCAAAACAGGCTCTAATGCGTATGACCTTGGTGGCTACCGTGGTCATGATGGTGGCCATGCTTATGATCATGCGGCTTACCTTCAGCATGGTCATCGTGCCCTGGCTTTTCACCTTCCAGCGTTGCCAGCGGGATCACTCTTCCCCGTGGTGGCATGCCCAGCCAAGAAGGCTGTAACGTGACATGGTCGATGCCATAATCCTTAGCCAACAACCCCTGCACAACCGCCAATAGACGCGGCCAACTATCCGGGGTTTCAATCACCAAATGCGCCGATAGCGCCACCCGAGTCGGTCCCAGGTGCCAGACGTGCAGGTCGTGAACTGACTGCACGCCTTTCTGCTCGGCAAGCGTCTGCCCGATTGCTTGCATATCCAAATGGGCGGGCACGCCTTCCATCAGCATATGGCTCGATTGGAGTACCAATGCCCAGGTGGAGCGCAATATCAGCAGCACAACGAGCAACGACAAAATGGGGTCGATCGGCTTATAGCCTGTGGCCCAGATCACCAAGCCCGCCAGGATTGCCGCAACAGAACCAAGCAGATCTCCCAGCACATGCATCAATGCTGCACGTGAGTTCATATTGTGGCTATCACCCGATAGCAGCCAGGCCGCAATCAGATTCACGACCAAACCGATACTGGCGATGCCCATCACCCCTACCCCATCAACATCCTTGGGGTTAAAAAGACGGCCCAGGGCTTCGAAAGCGATCCACCCTACCATCGCCAACATGAACAGGCTGTTGATCAGCGCACCCAGAACCTCAGCACGCGCATAACCATACGAATTGCTGGTGGAAGCAGGACGGAGGGCAATATATTGCGCGAACAATGCCAGCCCCAGTGCCGCGGCATCGGTCAACATATGCCCGGCATCGGACAACAAGGCCAGTGACCCGGTATATAGGCCTCCGACTGCTTCGACAACGGCGTAACCCGCAGTCAGAAGAAGCGCTATCAACATCCGCTTACGGCTGGCGGCGTGGTGATGATGCGCGTGATCATGATGTTCATGAGACATAGAACGCAGATTCAACCAGAAGCGGGCTCAGGTCAACCCAGAAAATTCGAATTTGAAATGATTTTCTTCGGTGAACTTACCGTTTTCGAAGCGTCGTTCAATAAATTCAGCCCCTTCCCGGCTCAATACCAATAAGCTGGAACCACGCGTGCCGTAGGTCGGCGTCTGAATAAAAATTGCTGACAAAGCACGCTCCAACACCAATGGCACCCCAGTGCCGGGGAGCTGCGAGTCTGGCGCAAGGTCTGCATTCTCCAATACGGCAAATAGCGCTGAAGTATCCTGCCCTGCTTCAGCCAGGCTGGCTTTGAGCTTATTCAATTTAGGCCAGGGTGTATCAAAACCTGCATTGGATACAGCATGAATACCCCTGCCAAAACGTAGCAGGCGATCGGTATAACTTTCATAAGCCAACAATTGCCTGCCATCGTAGACCAGCAGATTAAAGCCATTGTAGCGGCCAGCTTGCTCCCTCAACACCGCCAGATATTGCGCTGCACTGCCCCGCTCACGCAGGAAGTCCACGACCAACTGTCCTCGGGATGGTGCATCCACCTTGTTAGCACTTGGGTTCCGATAATTGGTCAATGCTGCAAACCGCCCGTCTGCACTCACACCCATCCAAGTCCCACCAGCTTGCAGATCGCACCCTGCCAAGATGTCACCCTCAGGCCACCACGCCAAAGCAGCTGTGGGCCGGGCATAGAATTCGTCACGATTAGCGGCCACCCTCAAGGGGATATTGGTACCAGGCTGCCATTCGAATCCTATCAAGCACATATCAGGCGACCAGGCTGTAGAGCATTCGGCTGGCGATCAGTATCAACAAGCCGGCAAAGCATTGTTTGAGGCGTGCTACAGGCAAACGATGCGCCATAGCTGCCCCCAGTGGAGCCACCAACGCACTGGCCAACACGATACCCACCAAAGCTGGCAGATAGACGAACCCAACGCTGTAGGCTGGTAGATTGTTCAGACCAACGCCATTGAAAGCATAACCGGCAAGCCCGCCTACAGCGATAGGCAACCCCAGGGCAGCGGAGGTGCCTACAGCGGCTTGCATAGGAACATTGCATAACGTAAGGAATGGCACCGACATCGACCCACCGCCAATACCGACAAAAGCGGATATCGTACCGATCAGCCCACCTGCACAAGCCAGACCACCGCTCCCGGGCAGTTGCCGGCTGGGCTTGGGTTTGAAGCCAGACAGCATTTGCGCTGCAACCAGATACGCGAAGAAGACAAAAAACCATTTCAGCCCCAAGGATGGCAACCTCGCTGCCAACCATGCACCCCCGAACGTCCCCAGCACCAAACCAGCTGCCATACCCTTTACTGTGGTCCACTGAACTGCGCCGCGCTCGTTATGGGCCCGCAAGCTGGATATCGAGGTAAAGATAATGCTCGCCAACGAAGTGCCAAGGGCAATATGCAAGAGATGTTCTGGAGGAAAGCCGATTACCTCAAACGTCGTTACCAACGCCGGCACAATGATGAGTCCACCACCTACCCCCAGCAAACCTGCCAAAAAACCGGCAACACAGCCCGTTGCCAGGAAGGCGCCCATCGCCATCCAACTCACGGCATCTTCTCCCCCAGCAACTTCATGACCGCACGCCAATGGGCTGGCTCCACCGGTGTAATCGACAAACGATTACCTCGCACCAGCAATAGCATGCCTTCCAATTCGGGCGCTGCACGCATGGCGCTTAAAGGCAAATAGCGGGTCTGCTTGATGAACCGGACATCAACCTGCTGCCAACGCGGTGTTTCCAGACTGGACTTTGGGTCGTAGTAGTGGTTCTTTGAATCAAACTGGGTGGGGTCTGGATAAGCGGGTGAGCAGATTTCCACAATGCCCGCCACCCCAGGCTCCTTAACGCCCGAATGGTAAAACAACGCCAAGTCACCCAGCTGCATCTGGTCACGCATGAAGTTACGCGCCTGGTAATTACGAACACCGTACCAACCCACCGTCTGGGTAGGCAATGCAGCCAAATCGGCAATACCAAGCTCTTCCGGCTCCGCCTTCATCAACCAATAGCGCATAACCTACTCCCGCTTAAAACAACCATCGTAGCGAATGTCCCCAAATGCGCCAATGCACCGTACAGCGAATCAACTGGATTGTCTCGGGCGTACACATCGGTGGGTCATCGTCTCGGTAATAACCCAATCCAGACACACATCATGAGGCTCCCGATGAATATGAGCGACACGCTGGCAATCAAAGGCTACCCCTACCATACGTGGTTTTCGTAATGCGGCTGGCTGGGATCGGAAAGCAAAAGTCGCATCGTAATAGCCCCCACCTTGACCAAGCCGGCCCCCATGCATATCAAACCCAACCAGCGGCAGAAATACTGTCGCCAACTGCCTGGGCATACAACGATGCCTGGATATAAATTCCTTGATGCCATAACGGTTGCATCGCCAAATACCAGTACGGTCTGCTGAGTCCACGAATTGCATCTTCCGCCCCCTGCTTGGCACCACGGGTAACCATACCGAGCACCCTCGCATCCGGGCCAACTGAATCAGGATATCCAAAGACAATTCCGACCCTGTTGCCACATAGGCAGCAATGGCTTGACCGGGCTGTAAAAAGCGCAAGGCGCGTCGCGCAACCTTGAATGCAACTAACCTGCGCTGCCTTGCAGGCACCGCCATACGCCTCCGACGTAGTTCACGGCGGAGGCTGGTTTTATCGGTCATGAGATTTTTTGGCGGCTAGCGGGGAGGGGATCCCCGCGGGCGCCGTTCCGGCTCACATCTTGAACCTAATGGTTCAAGTGGTCGCAAGCGGCACACCATCAGGCACATCGGATAAACGATGCGCACAACAGGCGCGGCCAGCCATACAACCTGGGGCAATATATTGGTTCAAAGAATATCGAACCGGAACGAACGCCGCAGGGAAACTTTGAAAGAGCGGGCAGTAAAGCTGCCGGAAATATCAAAACAGTTGCTGCTGTTCCTTCAGCGACTCATCGACAGTCTGCTGCATGCGGCCGATTCTACGCTTAAAGTCGGCTATGTCCAAACCACCCGCTACACGGGTGTTCATAAATTCGTGGGCTATGTTCAGCGCAGCCATGATAGCGATCTTGTCGATACCCATCACATTGCCGCTATCGCGCAGTTGCCGCATCTTCATATCAAGATAATTCACCGCCTCCATCAAGGCAGGTTCTTCCGCTGGCGGGCATGCCACACGGAACTCGCGTCCCATGATCGTGACATCCAGTTGCTTGAGTTCACTCATTCAGCCTCCTCCGGCAGTTGTTCCAGCAGGGCCTCCACCTTGGACTTGGCGATCTCCACCTTATCCGCCAGGCGTTTGTTGTCGCCCTTCAACACCAACACTTCCTGGCGCAAGGCGACATTCTCCGTTCGCAGCTGCTGGCATATTGCGGCCAGGCTGTTAATGCGGTCTTCCAGATTCTGCAGTTCAGCTTCCATAACGGGAATCGAGGACGGTAAAGGATGAGCCGATTCTAGTCGATTTTTTCCAATGAGGTCCGTCGCTACTAGCTATCGGCACCGTCGCAACCGACGACCGGACCCACATCCGACGACCAGGCCGGCGAGATAAATATCACTCAGTATTGCCAGAATCGGTGCCGTTATTGGCATCCGAATCAGCCTCTTCGCCCAGATCCATGTCCAGGCTGTTACTTGGACGTTCCAACGAAATACGCCCCAGGGTAGCGGCACGAAAATCCGTCAGAATCCGCTCCGCGGTCTTTTGGTCATCCACACGATTGCCTGGCAGGATATACCCCATGGCTCGACCGACCTGTTCAAACAAAACATCGCCCGGCTCGCTCAAATCCTTGAGCTTGTAGCGACTGGCAATGCTGGCCGGTGCATGTAGCGCAAGCCAACCCATGGCATACCAGGCAACATCGACAGCATCGAAAGCATTACGGCCTATCGTGCCGGAAAGCGCCAACTTATAACCATCGTTGTTGGACGCAATCTTGGGCCACATCATGCCTGGGGTATCGACAAGAATCGTACCGTCCGGCAGTTCGATGCGCTGCTGCGATTGCGTTACACCCGGGGTATCGGCCACCTTGGCCAGCTTTCGTTTTGCCAAAGTGTTGATCAGCGTGGACTTCCCTACATTGGGCACACCAAGAATCATCGCGCGTACTGGCTTTTCGCCACCGGTACGATGCGGCACCAATTCACGGCACAGTTTCAGCAATTTACCCATATCACGCGCTTTACCCACTTCATCCAGGGTAATCACTGCCGTATTAGCCTCCTGCTTGAAATGCTGCACCCAGGCTGCTGTCACAGCCGGATCGGCCAGATCAGCTTTATTGAGCACCTTCAGGCTGGGACGTTGACGATGAACGCGCAATTCATGAATTAACGGGTTCGTCGTGATGCGTGGCAAACGAGCGTCGAGGACCTCGATGACCATATCCACTTTGGCCATGGTATCGGCGATTTGTTTCTTCGCCTTGTTCATATGGCCTGGGAACCATTGGATTGCCATCGTCTGTACTCACTTAAAAGGTGCGCCCACTTCATTGCAGGCAGGAAAGGGCGCGGATTATACCTTCAGAGCGAAAGCATCGGAAAATCAATACAATAGCCGCTTGTACAACTTTTCCCCTGGTTAGAATCTGTTCACAATCTGTCGTGAACAGTCATGGGCAGGATAAAGCGTAGCGCTGAAACCAAAATGCACCTGGGCATATAAGCCCTGATCACAGCTATCCAGTAAGATCGTGAACAGTGTCACTGCCTAACCACTACCCACCAGGGTAACTTGCCATGAAACCACTACTGAAAGTCTTTGTTGCCGCTGGCATCGCCGCAGCCCTGGGTACGATTCTGTATGTTGGAAACACAGCCCAGACCCAGGCACCACTTGTGCAATACACCTCGATCAAGGGCCAGACAACCACACAAGCCGCACTGAAAGGCAAGGTGGTATTGGTCAATTTTTGGGCGACCAGTTGTGGTGGCTGCATGGGTGAAATGCCCAGGCTGGTTGAAACGCACAACAAATACGCCTCTCAAGGTTTCGAGACCGTGGCTGTCGCCATGAGTTACGACCCGCCCAACTATGTTGCAGCCTATACCGAAAAAGCCAAGTTACCGTTTTTTGTGGCGCTGGATGTAGATGGCAGCCTGGCTAAGCAGTTTGGCGATGTGAAACTGACACCGACAAGTGTGTTGATCGATAAAAAAGGCAACATTGTCCAACGTTACCTGGGCGAACCGGATTTCAGCCAGCTGCACGCGCTCATAGAAGAAAAGCTGAAAGAAACATAAGCGCTGGCGTCGACCCTAGTTGCGAATCTGCCGACGGACGGCTTTGTTTTTTAGCAGTCATGCAAAGAAGCGCCTAAGCTGTAGTTGGCTCCGAGGAGGAAGCGTCGATGATTTCATGGAAAAACCACTTTCTTTATCAAGTTGACTACCAGCATTGGGTCAACGACAAGCTGCTTGAGAGCTGCGACAAATTGTCGGATGAGGTCCGGAAGCGGGAAGAAGGACTACCCTTTCGCAGCATCCACGGTACCGTCAACCACCTGCTGGTGATAAACCTGAAGTGGCTGGGCCGGCTGCAAGGCGAGCCCAAGGACTATCGGCATGACCAACAGATCTTCGAGGAATGGCGCGAGCTCAAGTTGGCATTGAAGCAAACAGTCCGCCAGACCCAGCATTGGCTGGAGGCTCAGTCAGATGCCTACTTCGATGGCGAGCTCCATTACCGTACCTCTGGTGGCGTGGAACAGCGTGACTGGATTCACGATGTGCTGACCAACTTCGTCACTGACTGCGCGCACTGCCGCGGTCAGATTGCAGGCTTGGCTGTCCGCCTTGGTGCACCAAGTCCTGAAATGGACTTCATCTACTATCGGCGGGATATGCAAGAAAGCCTTGCCCACGCGAAGTTGGCGACCACCAGCCGGCCCGGCTGAAGCCCTTCGCTTTCAAGCAATGAAAAACGCCACCTTAACTAAGTGGCGTTTTCTATTTTCAATTGCGAGTAGCTGTCAGCAGGTGCAGCGCAGAAACCCTGATCACAGCTGCGTAACAAGATCGTAAACAGGATCTTAAAGCCGTACTGGCGCAGGTTTGGCCACCCCCACAACCGGAGCGGCATTACTCTGATACTGCTTGAGCTTGCCTTCCCACTCTTGCTTCACCGCACTGTAAGCCGCGAGTTTGATATGGCCATACCCGCGAATCTGCTGAATCAGCCCTATGATCTCAGCTGCTACCGGTAACTTTTCGCTACTCAAACCTGCCAATAGAACATCCAAGCTTTGTTCAAATTCAACAATCAACCGGCGTTCCATCTTTCGGTCTTCGGCATAGCCAAATACATCCAGCGCAGTTCCTCGCAAACCTTTCATATTGGCCAGCACGCCAAACGCACCCATGATCCAGCTGCCAAGCTTGAACTTCTTGGCTTGCCCATTCTTGGCCAACCATTGCAGCCAGGTCGGACCCAGGCTGAAGTTCAATTTGTAGTTACCGTCAAATTGATCGGCCAGCTGCTTCTGGAACTCGCCATCGGTGTAAAGACGAGCCACTTCATACTCGTCCTTATAGGCCAATACCTTGAAGTAGGCGCGTGCAGCAGCCCAGGTCAATAGCTCCGATTCGGGCGCAACACGACGCTCTGCCAACCGCACCTTTTCCACTAGCGAGGTATACCGAGCCGCATAGGCTGAATCCTGATATTGCGTCAGATCAGCAACCCGGCGGGCGATGAATTCATCCAGCGTCTGATTAGCAAGCTTGATAGCCTCTCTGACCTGTGGGAACGCGATCTTCTCGACTCGAATCCGGTCCACCGCGGTATGGCGGCCCCAGATAAAGGCTTGCTGGTTCATCTGCACCGCTGCGCCGTTGAGCTCAATCGCATGCATGATGGATTCGCCCTTGATCGGGATCAGCCCCTTTTGCCATGCATAGCCAAGAACGAACATATTGGTGGCAATCGAATCCCCCATCAGCGCCGTGGCAATCTGGGTAGCATCGACCTGATCGAAATGGCTATCCCCCACCGCCTGCTTGACCGTATCAAGCATGGAGCGCGATGGGAACTTCATATCCGGACTCTTGGTGAAATCGCCCGTTGCGGCTTCAAAACCATTCAACAGCGCAAAGGTGAATTCCCGCCGCATCTTGGCCAGGCAATCGTTGGTCGCGGTCACAACCATATCGCAGCCCAGCACCACATTGGCGTCACCCGCAGCAATGCGCACCGCATGCAGCTTGTGCTGCTCTTTCGCAAAGCGCAGGTGGGTGGTTACCGCCCCGCCTTTTTGCGCCAAACCAGTTTGGTCCAGCACTGTTGCGCCAATTTCATCGATACGGGCCGCCATGCCCAGTACACCCCCGATAGTCACCACCCCAGTGCCGCCTACGCCCGTGACCAGTACGCTCCAAGGCTGGTCCAAACCGGGCAGTCGTGGTTCGGGCAGTGCCGGCAATGTGGCGAATGCTTCAGCACCCAGTTTGGAACGCTTGGGTTTTACCTCACCCTCAAGCGTTACAAAGCTTGGGCAATAGCCCTTCAAACAGCTGAAGTCCTTGTTGCAGCTCGATTGGTCAATTTTGCGTTTACGGCCGTATTCGGTCTCAACCGGTATTACCGAGAGGCAGTTGGACTGCTTGGAACAATCACCACACCCTTCGCACACACGTTCGTTGATCACTACCCGACGCGGCGGGTCGATCATCTTGCCGCGCTTACGACGGCGGCGCTTCTCCGCAGCACAGGTCTGGTCGTGAATCAGAATCGTCACGCCAGGGGTTTCGCGCAGCTCACGCTGGATGCGATCGAGCTCATCACGATGGTGAACCGTGATGCCGGCAGCCAAACCAGCTACACCAAGGTATTTCTCCGGCTCATCCGAAGTGATGACGATCTTGTTCACCCCCTCAGCCTCTAACTGGCGGGTCAACATTGGCACCGTCAGTGTGCCATCCACATGTTGGCCACCGGTCATGGCCACAGCATCGTTGTACAGCAGCTTGTAGGTGATATGCAGCTTGGCCGCGACAGCCTGGCGAATCGCCAGAATGCCGGAGTGAAAATACGTACCGTCACCGAGGTTCACAAAAACATGTTCGGTATTGGTAAACGGCTGTATACCCGCCCAGGTGACGCCTTCGCCCCCCATCTGGCTAAACATCTTTGTACCGGGCGTTACCCACATCGCCATGTAATGGCAACCGATACCGGCCAGGGCAAGCGAACCCTCCGGCAACTTGGTGGACGTGTTATGCGGGCAACCCGAGCAAAAGTACGGCTGGCGCAGGATGATGTCACGCGGCTTCTTCAGCGCGTTTTCCTTTTCATCAAGGAAGCGTAGCCGTTCTTCAATCACCGGGCTGGTGTAGAAACGCGCAATCCGTGCGGCAATAACCCGGGCGATCATGGCGGGCGTCAATTCGCCTGCCGCCGGCAATAGCCAATTGCCCTCCGGTAAGGTCCACTCACCCTTTTCATCGAACTTACCAATCACGCGCGGGCGAACATCTTCCTGCCAGTTATAGAGTTGCTCCTTAAGCTGGTATTCGAGTACTTGCCGTTTTTCCTCTACAACCAGAATCTCATCCAGACCCTCGGCAAAAGCATGCGTACCCTCGCTCTCCAACGGCCAAGTCAAACCTACCTTGAAGATACGCAAGCCGATATCCGTTGCCAGCCTCTCGTCAATGCCCAGATCGTCCAGCGCCTGCATGACGTCGAGGTAGCTTTTACCCGCCGTCATGATTCCCAAACGCGGTTTGGGTGAGTCAACCACGATCCTGTTCAACTTGTTAGCCCGTACATAAGCCAGGACTGCATAGAGCTTGTGGTGCAACAGTCGCTCTTCCTGCACCAGGGGCGGGTCGGGCCAGCGGATATTGAGCCCACCGGCAGGCATATTGAAATCTGTGGGGATGACAGGTTTGACCCGGTCTGGATCGACCTCGACAATGGCAGAGGACTCGACCGTGTCGGAAATAGCCTTCAGCGTTACCCAGCAGCCGGAGTAGCGGCTCATCGCCCAGCCATGGATGCCGAAATCCAGAAATTCCTGAACACCTGCAGGATTCAACACCGGCACCATGAAGGCATCGAACGCATGATCAGTCTGATGCGGCAAGGTAGAAGACTTGGCCGCATGGTCGTCACCCGCAATCAGCAAAACGCCACCATGGGTGGACGAACCTGCGGCATTGCCATGGCGGATCACATCGCCAGATCTATCCACACCTGGGCCTTTGCCATACCACATGGCGAATACACCATCGTACTTGGCGCCCGGGAACAAACCGACCTGCTGCGACCCCCAAACAGCAGTCGCCCCCAAATCCTCATTGACACCTGGCAGGAACACCACGTTGTGCGGATCAAGGTACTTCTTGGCGCGTACCAGTTCCTGATCAAGCCCTCCAAGCGGTGAGCCGCGATAGCCCGAAATAAAGCCTGCGGTATTCAAGCCCGCCGCCACATCACGCTGATGTTGCAACATAGGCAGACGTACCAAAGCCTGCGTACCCGTCATGAAAGCGAGGCCCTTGGCCAGCGCGTATTTGTCATTCAGGGAGATGGCGTTTCCCATAGTGTCTCCTTCTTTGGCTGAAGGCCGATGCTCTGTAGGCAGCGGTCGTGGCTATCCTTCGTCGTCGCTTTTGGCTGAACTAAGGGATGGAACAAATAAGTGTTCTTAAGAAGCTGTTCACGTTTTTTGTGGGCGGGCTCTATCCAGAGCCTTCTGAAGAATCTGTTCGCGATCCTGTTGCACCCCTGTAGTCGGGGCTTATAAGCAATCGAGAGAGGATGGCGCGCCGTGTAGCAGATACCGCAAGATGATTACCGAGTCCCAAGGTACCTCGCGTCACATAGTCGGGAGCCGTACATCGGCAACATGACCCGGCTATGGTGCTGAGCTTCATCACACTGACGAATTGCTTGCTATCGATCGTAAACAGGCCCTCAGGGGAATTCGCGCGCATTTTAGGCGCTTTACTGAGCAAATGCTCTGCTTATTTGACGTGAACGTCAATTGCTGACTTTAACGCATCAATCAAGTGCTCGATTGACTACTTACTCATTAGTAAGTATCTTGCATATCAATGACTTGATACTCTGGGTCTGTCTGCTGGAAATGGGGGCATGATGCACAAGCTAACAACACTCACGGTTGCGACAGCAGATGGCTATTCGCTGGCTGTGCGTCGCTATGAACCCACCAGCACCATCCAAGGAACTGTATTGCTGGTTTCTGCGATGGGGGTATCCCAAAACTATTACGCACCATTCGCCAGCTGGCTGGCCGAACAAGGCTGGCTTGCCATCAGCTTTGATTACCGGGGCATGGGTGATTCGCGACACGGGCTACTGCGCGAGCTGGACATCGATGTTGTCGGATGGGCCGAACACGACTGTACCGCCATGCTTGATTGGGCAGTCACACAGTCACAAGGCAGGCCCTTGGTGTGGATAGGCCACAGCCTTGGCGGACAACTTGTGGGGCTGACACCCAATATCAATCTGGTTGACCACGTCATTACCATCGCAGCTGGGAGCGGGTACTGGCGTGAAAACGCAGCTCCCCTAAAGCGCAAAGCCTGGTTGCTGTGGTTCGGTTTCGCCCCTTTGTTGACCCCGGCATTTGGCTACTTCCCCGGTCGCCGCCTGGGCATGGTGGGTGATTTGCCTGCAAAGGTGATGCAACAATGGCGGCGTTGGTGCCTGCACTGTGACTATGCGATTGGTGTTGAAGGTGATGCTATTCGCCAACGCTTTGCCGAAGTAAATGTCCCCATCACCGCATTCAGCTTTAGTGACGATGAAATGATGTCCTCGCGTAATATCACGTCGCTTCATGGCTTCTACACCAACAGCCGTGTGCAGATTCAGCGGATAAAGCCGCAGGATATGGGTCTTGGTCGTATCGGCCACTTTGGTTTTTTCAAAACCATCAATCGCGACACATTGTGGCAACCGCTTATTCAACCACAGTTGAAAGCAGTCGAACGCTCAACCAGTGCAAGCCCCGCCAACGCACCGAGCCAGTTTTTAAGAAGCGTCAGCGTGTAACCCTCTCCGCTTTGAAGCCGATGCACAACTCAGCAGAGCGTCGACTTCAAGTGGAAACCCAGTTTTGAAATGACATACGCTGGCAAAGTACCGGCGGCAAACTTACCGTTCTGGAGTCCAACATGCCTCAAGCCCCCTATCCTCATTTGCTCGCTCCACTCGACCTTGGCTTCACCACGCTGAAGAACCGCGTGTTGATGGGTTCGATGCATACCGGCCTTGAAGAATCTCCCAACGGCTTTGAACGCATGGCTGCGTTCTATGCCGAGCGTGCCGCTGGCGGCGTGGCGCTGATCGTTACAGGCGGTGTAGCACCCAACGAAGCCGGCCGCGTATACGAGGGTGGGGCCATGTTGCACAACGCCGAAGAAGTGGCACACCACAAAATCGTTACCGATGCTGTGCACGCCGCTGGAGGCAAAATCTGCCTGCAAATGCTGCACACCGGCCGCTATAGCTTCCAACCCAAACCAGTTGCCCCTTCGCCGATCACCTCACCCATCGCCTTCTACGAACCACTGGAACTAACTGAAGCACAAATCCTGCAGACGATTGATGAGTTCGCCCGTTGCGCTGAATTAGCGAAAGCGGCTGGCTACGACGGTGTGGAAGTGATGGGCAGTGAGGGTTATCTGATCAACCAGTTCATCGCCGAGAAAACCAACAAACGTAACGATCGCTGGGGCGGCAGCTTTGAAAACCGGATGCGCTTCCCGGTCGAAACCGTGAAGGCAGTGCGTGAACGGGTAGGTACCGACTTCATCATCATCTATCGCTTGTCGATGCTGGACCTGGTCGACAACGGTTCAGTGCTGTCCGAGACCATTCAACTCGCCAAGGCAGTCGAAGCCGTTGGCACCACCATTATCAATACCGGTATCGGCTGGCATGAAGCACGTATTCCCACCATCGCCACCATGGTGCCCCGCGCTGGCTTCACCTGGGTAACCAAGAAACTCAAAGGGCATGTGAATATTCCTTTGATCACTACCAACCGCATCAACATGCCGGATGTGGCCGAAGAAGTACTGGCACGTGGCGATGCCGACATGATTTCCATGGCGCGCCCATTCCTCGCTGACAGCGAATGGGTGAACAAAGCCGCCGAGGACCGCGCACTCGATATCAATACTTGCATTGGCTGTAACCAAGCCTGCCTGGACCACATCTTCCAGGCCAAGATGACCACCTGCCTTGTCAACCCGCGCGCTTGCCACGAGACCGAACTGAACTACACCCCCACCACCCAGACCAAGAAATTGGCGGTAGTGGGTGCCGGCCCTGCCGGTATGGCTTTCGCCTCGGTTGCAGCAGAACGCGGCCACGACGTCACGTTGTTTGAAGCCAGCCACGAGCTGGGTGGTCAGTTCAATGTGGCAAAGAAGATTCCAGGCAAGGAAGAATTCCACGAAACGCTGCGTTACTTCAAGCGCAAGCTGGACCAGACCGGTGTGAAAATCCGCCTCAACCATCGCGCCACGGCAGCCGAGCTGCGCGCCTTTGATGAAGTCGTTCTGGCCACCGGCATCAAACCACGTCAGCTCGATATTCCAGGTATCGACCACCCCAAGGTGCTGACCTACCTGGATGTATTGCGGCATGAAAAGCCGGTAGGCAAGCGCGTTGCCATCATAGGCGCAGGTGGCATCGGCTTTGATGCTGCTGAATTCCTGACCCACGAAGGCACACCAACGAGCCTCGATACCGATGCCTTCCTGCGTGAATGGGGCATCGACAAGACCCTGAATGAAAAAGGTGGCTTGGCCGCCGCCGGCCCACAACCACATGGCTCACCACGCGAAGTTTGGTTGCTACAACGCAAGGCTTCCAAAGTGGGCGATGGTCTGGGCAAGACAACCGGCTGGATTCACCGCCAGAGCCTGAAGATGAAGAAGGTGGAGATGATCTCCAGCGTCACCTACGAGATGATTGATGACGCCGGCCTGCATATCCGCATCAAAGACCAAGCTCAGGTACTACCGGTAGACAATGTGGTGATCTGCGCAGGTCAGGAACCGCAGCGTGATCTTGAGTCAGACCTGAAAGATGCGGGCACAAAAGTTCATCTGATCGGTGGAGCTGACGTTGCTGCCGAGCTCGACGCTAAACGCGCCATTAACCAAGGCTCAAGGCTTGCCGCCGTAATTTGACCTGCCAGGCACGATGATTCGCCCGGTTAACCTGATTTGCGCTAAATCGGTTTTCCGGGTGAGTCAAAGTGCTGCTCACTAACGATAATCGACTTTAGTTCGGCCAACGCTCATAGCGGCGGTCAATCGCGGCAGCCGACCCATCGTTGTTCATGACGTTCAGAATCACATTCAGCTTATCGACCACCTCGTTGCGGACAGCGAGATTACAGGCAAGATACAGTTCGACGCGGCTGAATGTCAGTATGGGCACAATCTGGCTTGACCACCCGTTTGCAATGATTTGCGCATTGGCCTCATAGGGGCCGGTGGCCCACAGGTCAATACGTCTAGCCAAGAGCTTACGTGGATTGACTGCGTCACTCGTAGCGGGGTCAACGTTGAAGCCCTTTGCACGCAGAAAGGTATCACGTGCATCGGCATTGTAAGTACCAATCCTAAATGGGCGTGCATCCTCCAGACTACTAAGCCGGATATTGCCGTCCACCAGGCCGTAAAGCGTCCAGGTATTCAAGGCTAGAGGACCGACCCACTTGAACTTGGCTTCTCTCTCCTGAGTACGCGTGGTGGAGAAAACGCATACATTCGACTTTTCCAATGCCATTTGGTAGGCACGTGCCCAAGGCAGAATATCTAAGGTATAGGGCAGCTTTGCACGGTTCATTATCTCGGTCACCTTCTCAACCGCGATACCGGCGATCTTGCCATTTACCATCATGTTGAACGGGGGAGATTCCTCTGTCGTGAAAACGAGGTCATCAGCATTCTCTTTTGCCTGGACGACCACGGCTACGCAGAGCATGCATAAAACGGCTTGAATGCGAAACATGCTGGCCCCTCCCTGACTGAGTCACGACAACATACCCATTAAAGATAGACCCGTTGCCTCTGTATCGCACGCTGGAGAACCGCTAAGAACCCATTTCAAGTCTGCTCCGCGTCCGCAATACGGCGTTGAAAACACCTTCAGAATGCTCATTTACCGCTTGTAAACTCCGACTCCTCGGCTGTTTCCGTCTTGTCTTGCACTAGCGCGCGAGACTTTGAACAGATTCTGAGCAAGTTCTAGAACCGATTATTGGGGAAAGCATTGACGTAATCCCGAGAAGTCGTAACCGACCAACCCGATAGTCGAACATTGGAACCACTAATCGGGTTTTTAGTATGCGAGTAGCGATAAGCAGGATCAGCGTCATCAAACTTAAATTGTATGCGTCGGACAGTCATGACGACATCAATGTAACCCTGGAGGACTATGAACCAGACGGAGGCAAAATCAGCATTGAATGCGCAGGCGGAGTATGGACAAACACTTGGCCGGCAATGGGGCACCAAACTGTTGCTCAGTTTGTTGCAACTTGCAGTGTGGACTACCTTGCCGACAAACTGGCGCCGGAAATAAATCGCACCTCGGTTGATATCCGTGCCATCGCAAGCGATGTGCGCTTATTCATCTGCCGGCAACGCCGCAAATGGTTCATGACTGCTGGCGCAGCACGACAGATGTTCGACGCCGCCATCGCTGCAACTCGCATTGAAGATCATCGGTACCTGCTGGATGAAGTCTACGGCTTAGATTGGTGGCGAAATCTACCCGAATGCTCCAATCCGGAGTACAGATACCTATCCACGATCATCCAGAATGCCCAGGAAGGCATACGCGCAATGAACACAGCACCTGCACAACTGGCGGGATGATTCGTTTACCTTTTGAGGGGACCACGTGATAATCGGGGACCACTCAAAGCAGCGGAGTACCTGATGCAGCTGAGCAGCCTGAATTTCACCAACGGCGCAACCATTCCTGGCGAGTTCGCCTTCGCGGTTATCGACCCAGCATCCCATGTCAGCCTTTCCAGTAACCGTAACCCACATCTGACTTGGAAAGCAGCACCAGCAGGCACCCGATCGTTCGCCCTCATCTGCCACGACCCTGATGTGCCAAGCCGTGGCGACGATGTAAATCAACCCGATCGCGAAATTCCCTCAAGCCTTCCCAGAGTGGATTTCTTCCATTGGGTGCTGATCGACCTTCCTCCTGAACAACAGACTATCGAGGCAGGCAGCCACAGCAACGGCATTACCGCGCATGGAAAGTCCGGCCCGAAGGTGGCTGGCGATCATCGTGGGCAACCCCGTCACGGCATCAACGATTACACCGGCTGGTTTGCGGGCGACCCAACCATGGCTGGCGATTACTACGGCTACGATGGGCCCTGTCCGCCATGGAACGACAGCATCATCCACCACTATGTGTTCACGCTGTACGCGTTGGATGTCGCCACACTGGCTATCGATGGCCAGATCACCGGTCCCAAGGCTCGTGCCGCCATGGCTGGCCACGTCCTGGCTGAAGCCAGCCTGACCGGTACCTACACACTCAATCCTCGCTTGAGTAAGTAACCATCTGCAGCCATAGCAGCGAAGCGCCATATCCAGCGCTTCGCTTGCGGGAGCCCTCAAACTATACGAATAGCCCCCTGCTTACGGCTGCCCAGCAAGTCCATCCCGTATCCGCATCTAAATAAGAATAGGCTGCGCATGACACCTACCTACCTCATTGTCCCTGCATGCAGCATATTGCTGACCACCACACTGATGGCAGCCCCTCTTGGGCCGACACAATGCCTTGAAGTTACCGAAGATGCTGCCCGGCTGGCTTGTTACGATGCTGCCATGAGCCGGGTTACACCCGAAGCTGCCCCCGAGTCGCAAGCTCCCGCCGATAAAACCGCCGCCAAAGAGGCTGATACACAAAATGCGTCCCGCCGTGCGGCTGACCATTCTGTACTCGATACTGCGTGGGAACTGGAGCCAAACAGCAAGCTGGGTACATTCATCATGCGTTCTTACCGGCCTACCTATGTGCTGCCGGTCTTCTACGCAACCAGCCGCAATCCCGTGCCGGTCAGTCCTAATCCAGCATTAGCATCGGCAGCAAGCGAACAACTGCAACGTACGGAAGCGAAGTTCCAGATCAGCCTGAAAACCAAATTGGTCCAAAACCTGTTCCGGGACAACGGTGATATCTGGCTGGGTTATACCCAGACATCGCGTTGGCAACTTTATAACCGTGAACTGTCGCGTCCATTTCATGAGACCAACTACGAACCAGAAGCCGCGCTGGTATTACGTACCAACTACAATCTGCTGGGCTGGCACGGGCGGCTGTTGTCACTTTCAGCCAATCACCAATCCAATGGGCGTTCACAGTCGCTATCGCGTAGCTGGAACCGAGTCATTGCCAGCGTAGGGTTGGAAAGAGACGGATGGAGCGTGGTGTTCCGCCCCTGGTGGCGCATTCCGGAATCAACCAACGACGATAACCCCGGCATCGAAAACTATATCGGTCGCGGCAGCGTTACCGTTATGCGCCAAAAGGGTGAGCATGCGCTTACGGTAACCGCGCGCCATTCATTTCGCGGTGGCGATTCATCGCGCGGGGCCATGCAAGTGGAATGGGGATTCCCGATCAAGGGCAATCTCAAAGGCTATCTGCAGCTGTTCAGCGGATATGGCGAAAGCCTGATCGATTACAACTATCGCAACAACTATGTGGGATTGGGATTCTCGCTTATCGATGGCTACTGACGATCTTAGAACCTGTTCAAAGTCTCGCGAGCTAAAGTAAGACAAGGCGAAAACGGCCAAGGAAGCGGAGTTTACGCGTGGTAAATGAGCATTCCGAGGGTGTTTTCAACACCGTATTGCTGACGCACAGCAGACTTTAGACAGGTTCTTACTGCGCAGCCGTGATCAGGAGGGCTCATATGCTGCTCGAAAGCCCCCCCCAAGGGGGACGCCGAACTGCTACGGTGCTACGCACCAAGAAGTTCGCAGCCTCGTGTACCCAAGTACACTCCGGTTTCTGTACTGCGCTTCACCCTGCTAACGGCTGTTCGCGACAGATGTAAAGCGGGTAACTATTCAGCCAACCGGTTCAGAATCGGGCAGTCTGGTCGGGTATCGCCACAGCATGCATCAGCCAGTTCAGCCAAGGTTGTCCGCATCTCCATCAACGCGTTGATCTTGGTATCCAACTCCGCTACATGTTGATTCGCCAGCGCTTTTACCTCGGCGCTGGCACGCTCCTTATCGTCCCAAAGCGACAGCAACTGGCGAATCTGTGTGAGCGAGAAACCGAAATCGCGGGCACGGCGGATAAAACGCAGCAGGTGCACGTCACGCTCACCATAGATGCGATAGCCCGCCGGACTGCGCGCACCACTGGCTATCAAGCCTATGCTTTCGTAGTGGCGAACCATCTTGGCACTCACACCGCTTTCCTGCGCCAGTTTGCCAATATTCATCGTACCCATTCCTTCCTGCTGGTGACCCAGACGAGGAGGTACCAAAGAGAGTAGCCTGATCATGTCTTCTTTACTCGGGTTTCCAGCGACGCAACAACAACGCATTACAAACCACACTCACACTGGAAAATGCCATGGCCGCCCCCGCCAATATTGGATTGAGCATACCCAAGGCTGCCAACGGAATACCCACCAGATTGTAGATAAATGCCCAAAACAGGTTTTGGCGAATCTTGGCATAAGTTTGGCGGGACACCGATATCGCGTCGGACACCAATCCAATATTTCCCCGCATCAAGGTTATACCGGCAGCATGCATAGCCACATCGGTGCCATTGCCCATGGCGATGCCCACATCGGCAGCGGCCAGCGCCGGGGCATCGTTGATACCATCGCCAACCATGCCCACCCTACGGTCCTGAGCTTTCAACGATGCCACGACTGCAGCCTTATCCGCTGGCAACAAATTGGCATGCACACGGTTTACTCCCAACGCACTACCTACAGCCTGTGCTGCACCTGCATTATCACCGCTGAGTATGATGGGTTCGATACCCATCCGTTTAAGACGCGAGATACCCTCCACTGCGTCAGGCTTAAGTTGGTCACCAAATGCCAGCATCGCCAGGGCTTGGGGCTGCCCAGGCTGCATCAACCAGGACACACTGTGCCCCATCTGTTCTTCGTGTTCCGCGGCGGCAGCCAATACACCAGTGTGGCAGCCCTGCTCTCCCAATAAGCGATGATTACCTAATAGATAGGTCACACCCTCTAACTCACCGGATACGCCCAGGCCGGGCAAGGCATGTTGATTGGCTACGTCAGGCAGTGGAAGCCCCAGCTCATTCGAGCGCGCCATCACCGCCAACGCCAATGGATGCTGGCTGCCGCTCTGCAATGCAGCAGCAATGCGGACAATCTCGGCCTCCGGTAATTCAGCGCTGACGAGTGCTTGTAAAGACGGTTTACCCACAGTAAGCGTGCCCGTCTTGTCGAACACCATCGTATCAAGCTGATGCGCCAACTCCAGCGCCTGAGCATCCTTAATCAAAATGCCATGGCGTGCCGCCACCCCGGTGCCAGCCATGATGGCCGTTGGGGTAGCCAAACCCAGCGCACACGGACAGGCAATCACCAAAACAGCAACCGCGTTGATGATGGCAAGCTCGATGTCGCCACTGAGAAACCACCAACCAGCAAACGTACACAGGGCAATAGCCAACACTACCGGCACAAAGACAGCGCTGACCTTGTCGACCAGACGCTGAATAGGAGCCTTGGCTGCCTGAGCGTCCTCAACCAGCCGGATAATACGCGCCAGCATGGTCTCCCCACCGATAGCGCTTGTACGCACCAACAACAGACCATTGCCATTGATTGCCCCGGTCACAACCTGATCACCGGCTTGGCAAACTTGGGGCAGGCTTTCGCCCGTCAGCAGCGCCGCATCTATTTGGCTTTGTCCTTCAAGGATCTCGCCATCGGTTGCTATCCGTTCCCCCGGCCGTACGACGACGATATCGCCCACTTGCAATTGCTCAACTGCGATATCAATATCCTGCCCGGCTTTTCTTACACGTACGGTAAGTGGACATAGTGCCTGCAAAGCGTTGATTGCCGATGTCGTCTGCCGTTTGGCTCGGGCTTCCAACCACTTACCCAGCAGTACAAGGCTGATCACTACGGCTGAAGCTTCGAAATATAGATGGGGTTCACTCTTAGTGGTATGGCTGAGAAGCAGATAGACGCTAAGACCATATGCAGCGCTGGTACCCAGCGCCACCAACAAGTCCATATTACCGCTCCCTGCCTTTAGGGCCCCCCATCCAGCCCGATAAAAGCGTGCACCCAGCCAAAACTGAACTGGTGAAGCAAGCACCCATTGCCACACACCAGGCAACATCCAGTGTTGGCCGAATACCTCCCCCAACATTGGTAAAACCAGGGGCAAGGAGAAGAACCCGGCCAACATAGCCGGCCACCAATCGGGCAATTGCAGCTTGGTGCTAACCCCAGGTTGCCCAGGCGGTACCGGCAGGCTGGCTTGGTACCCCGCTTTTTCCACCACGGCGATCAGCTGCGACTCGGTAATGTCCTGCAAGGCACGGATGCTTGCGCGTTCAGTGGTCAGATTTACATTTGCGTCGAGCACACCCGCTTCACGACGTAGCGCCTTTTCCACCCGACCAACGCAGCTGGCGCAACTCATACCACCAATAACCAGCTCCACCTGATGTGTAGCCAGCTGAAACCCAGCGTTGACAATAGTTTGCTCAACGACGGCCAGATCAAGTGGATCAGTAGCCTCCAGGGTTGCCGACTCATTGGCCAGATTAACCGATACCGAGCTGACGCCCTGTAGCCGGCTCAGGACTTTTTCCAGACGGCCAACACAGCTGGCGCAGCTCATACCCTCTATACCAACACTGAGGCGGATGGGATGAAGAACGGGATGGGTGGCAGACACGGGAATATCCTGAGAAACAACGATGCATCAAGGATGAGCCTTCCCATCGTGGCAAGGTCAAGCAGTATGTAATGCCTTCACATACTTTTCCTTAGAACCTGTTCACGATCTTACTGTGCAGCTGTGATCGGGGCTTATGTGCTGCTCTGCGCCCCGCTGACAGCCGCTCGCGACAGATTTTGAACAGGTTCTTAGGAGACCTGTTTGGGTCTGTTGCGAGTAATCGTCAGCAGAGTGAAGCGCAGAAACCAGAATGTACTAGGGCACATGAGCCCTGATCAGGGCTGCGCAGCAAGACCTATAAACCGACCCCTACAAAGGCAGTTTGCGGGTAAGCATCTGCCAAAACATTACCCAATCGCCAGCAAAGCTATACAGCGGGTAACGAAAAGTAGCCGGTCGATTCTTCTCGAACACGAAGTGGCCCACCCACGCAAAACCGTAACCAACAACAGGCAGCAGCCACAACAAACCAAACTGCCCGCTGAATATTGCTACCGCCAATAGTAACAACACCAGACCGCTACCGAGAAAGTGCAACCGACGACAGACTTTATTCTGGTGCTCACTGAGGTAATAAGGATAAAACGCGGTGAAACTGTCGTAACGCATAGGCTGCTCCGGGACAAAACGCTAAACTGCGCAACTTTGCTGAGGCAATCCCCTCTTAAGGACCTGTTTACGATATATCGCGAACAGCAGTCAGCAGCCTCTATTTACATACACTACCCGCTGAACAGAAGGACATCATGACCGATCCCACCCAAGAAAGCCCTTTCAAGGGTAAGACCGGCCTACGTCGCTTGCTGAACGCCACCGGCTATTCCATCGACGGGCTTACCGCTGCATGGCGGCACGAGTCCGCTTTTCGGCAGGTCTGCCTTATGGCGTTGGTCGGCATTGTCATTTCAGTGTTCCTACCGTTTCCCGCCTGGGGACGTGGGCTGATCATATTCGCCCATCTGCTCAGCATTATCGTCGAGCTCATCAACTCCGCTATTGAGGCGGCAGTTGACCACACGTCACTTGAGCATCATGTACTTGCCAAACGCGCCAAAGATCTTGGCAGTGCCGCGCAACTGATCAGCCTTTTGAATATGGCAGCGATTTGGGGTATTGCGCTACTCTCATTCGTTTAAGCAAAATCGCCTCCCTAAAATCTACCCAGTTCCTATACCAGCATCGCACAGTTACACAGCCAAGCTACTCAGCTTGGCGATTGCCGAATCCAGCGTCGCTTCCCGTTTGGCAAAACAGAATCGTACCAAGCCGGTATCCCGCCCATCTGCATAGAAAGCTGACACAGGAATACTGGCCACACCATGTTCCCGCGTCAGCCACTCTGCAAATGCCAGATCCCCCATATCTGGACGAATAGCCGAATAGTCAGCCAACTGAAAATAGGTGCCCGCGCTGGGTAATAGCTTGAAACCTGCCGCCACAAGGCCTGGGGCCAGTTGATCACGCTTGAGCTGATAGAAGTCTGCCAAGCCCTGCCAGTGTTTGGATTCCGCAAGGTAGCCAGCCAGCGCGACCTGCAATGGCGTCGCTACCGAAAACACCAAATACTGGTGCAATTTTCGAAACTCCGCAGTCAATGCCGGTGCCGCCACACAGTAACCCACTTTCCAGCCGGTCGCATGGAAGGTCTTTCCGAATGAATAAACAGCAAAACTGCGCGGTCTCAGCATTGGATGTGTGAGCACACTGGCATGAGGGTGAGTATCGAATACCAGATGCTCGTAGACCTCATCACTCAGTACCAACAGGTCATGCTGATCAGCAATCTCCGCTAAAGCATCAAGATCAGCCGGGCTGAAAATGCTGGTAGCTGGATTATTTGGGTTGTTAACGATAATCAGCCGTGTACGCGGTGTAACGGCTTTGCGCACAGCGCCCCAATCTACGACGAATCCGGGTGGCGTCAGCGATACTCGCAGCGGTACTGCACCCTGGGCTACGATAGCAGGCGCATAGCTGTCGTAAGCGGGCTCCAGAATGATGGCCTCATCCCCTGGCCGTAACACCGTCGCTATCACCGTATAAAGTGCTTGTGTCGCACCAGCCGTGACGGTGATTTCACTGTCAGCGTCTACCACCAAGTCGTAAGCAACCTGGAATTTAGTGGCAATCGCCTGGCGCAATGCTGGCAAGCCAGGCATTGGGGCGTATTGGTTATGTCCGGCTGCCATGGCTGCGGTCACCCTAGCCTGCAAGCCTGCATCCACCTCGAAATCCGGAAAGCCTTGCGAGAGATTAATTGCGCCGCACTCAGCGGCCAATGCGCTCATACGGCTAAAGATAGTCAGCCCCAGATCAGGGAATTTGTATTGGATAGGCATCGTAGAAGCGTCATTTAAGTCATCGATACACCATCGTGCCTAGCTGACGTGCCGGACACAAATAGCTTTTGCTGATGTAAAAAAGCCCGTGATGTCTATCAAACAAAAACGCCCCGTAAAAACGGGGCGTTTCATGTGAAACAAGCTGCCGACTACTTCACCACAGCAGCCAGCTCACCCTTCTTATACTGGTCAGACATTTTTTCCATGCTGATCGGTTTGATCTTGCTGGCTTGGCCAGCGGAACCGAATGCTTCAAACCGCAGCTTGCAGATATCCTTGGCTGCCATGGTGGCTTCCTTCAGGAATTTACGTGGGTCGAATTCACTCTTCTGGGTAGCCAGGAAACGACGGATCGAGCCTGTCATCGCCAAGCGGATATCCGTATCGATATTCACCTTACGTACACCGAATTTGATACCGGTAACGATTTCCTCGACTGGTACACCGTAGGTTTCCTTCATCTCACCACCGTACTGGCGGATGATTTCCAGCCACTCTTGCGGCACCGAGCTTGAACCATGCATAACCAGATGCGTGTTGGGAATACGGGCATGAATCGCCTTGATACGGTCGATCGCCAAAATATCACCCGTGGGCTTGCGGGTGAACTTATACGCACCATGGCTGGTACCGATGGCGATAGCCAGTGCATCCACCTGGGTCTTCTTGACGAAATCCGCGGCTTCATTAGGGTCGGTCAACAATTGGTCATGGCTCAGTACGCCTTCCGCACCGTGACCATCTTCCTTCTCACCCATACCGCTTTCCAAGCTGCCCAGGCAACCCAGCTCACCTTCCACGCTCACGCCAATGGCGTGAGCCATCTCCACCACCTTGCTGGTTACATTGACGTTGTATTCGTAGCTTGATGGGGTCTTAGCATCTTCCATCAACGAGCCATCCATCATCACGCTGGAGAAACCCGACCGCATGGCCTGGATACACACCGCAGGAGATGCACCGTGGTCCTGATGCATGACAACCGGGATATGCGGATAGGCCTCGGTCGCGGCCAGAATCAGATGGCGGAGGAACGCTTCACCCGCATATTTGCGCGCCCCAGCCGAACCTTGCATGATCACAGGACTGTTGCACTCGTCGGCCGCCTGCATAATGGCAAGGACCTGCTCCAGATTGTTCACGTTAAAGGCAGGCAAGCCATAACCGTTTTCGGCGGCGTGATCGAGCAACTGGCGCATTGAAACGAGGGACATGGTAAAGACTCCGGGAATTTGTAATTAAGCCGGCGAAATTTTAAACGAAATGTAGTGGTGTAATCTTCACTACATTTCATTTGCCCGGCACCTGTCCGATATGCATCAACACCGGACCTGCACCGCGGAACATCGCCTGGATGCCTGTTCTTGCGGTCTTGCCTTACAACAAGATCACAAAGCAGCTCCTAGAACCAGTTTTTTGCGTCTGCTCAAAACCTCGCGAGCTAGAGCAAGACAAGGCGAAAACAGCAGAGGAAGCGGAGTTTACGATTGGTAAATGCGCATTCCGAGGGTGTTTCCAACGCCGTATTGCTGAAGCATCGCAGGCTTTGAACAGGTTCTAGGAACCTGCTCCCGATCTGTCGCGAGCCGCTGTCAGCAGGGTGAAGCGCAGCGCAGAAACCGGAATGTACTTTTGTACATGAGGCTGCGAACTTCTTAGTGCGTATGCACCGTAGCAGTTCGGCGTCCCCCTTGCGGGGGCTTTCGAGCAGCACCTGAGCCCTGAACACGGTTGCGCAGTAAGATCGTCTTATGCGCGCTGGCCAAGTATTTCCACCGCCGGCAACACCTTACCTTCCAGGAATTCCAAGAAAGCCCCGCCACCGGTAGAGATATAGCCAACCTGCTCGGTAATGCCGTACTTGGCGACTGCAGCCAAAGTGTCACCGCCGCCGGCGATGCTGAAGGCCGAACTGGCAGCAATCGCGCGGGCCAATGCTTCGGTGCCTTTGCCAAACTGGTCGAATTCAAATACGCCAACCGGGCCATTCCAGACTATGGTGCCCGCTTTGGCAACCACATCTGCCAGCGCTTTGGCTGAATCAGGACCGATGTCGAAAATCATGTCGCTATCTGTTACCGCATTTAAGGGCTTGGTCACAGCAACTTCATTTGCGTCGAACTTCTGTCCGACCACCACGTCGGTTGGCAACGGCACATCGCCACCACGAGCACGTATCTTGGCGATTACGCTACGAGCTTGGTCGAGCAAATCGGGCTCAGCCAGGGACTTACCAATCTGACGCCCTTCCGCCAACAGGAAGGTATTGGCGATGCCACCACCCACAATCAGCTGATCGACTTTATCGGCAAGGGATTCGAGAATCGTCAGTTTGGTTGACACCTTCGAACCCGCCACAATGGCAACCAGCGGCCGCGTTGGCTGCGCAAGCGCCTTGCCCAGCGCATCCAATTCGGCAGCCATCAACAGCCCTGCACAAGCCACCGGGGCAAATTTGGCAACCGCGTGGGTAGAAGCTTCTGCACGGTGCGCCGTACCAAACGCATCGTTGACGAAAATATCGCAAAGGGCTGCATAACGTTGGCCCAACTCGTCGTTGTTTTTCTTCTCCCCCACATTGGTACGAATGTTTTCAAGCAATACCAATTCACCAGCTTTGATTTGGAAACCCGCCCAATCTGTAATCACCGGCACATCGCGGCCAAGCAACTCCCCTAAACGCTTCGCCACCGGGGCCAATTTATCTTCTTCAGTCACCGAACCTTCAGTTGGGCGACCTAGATGCGTCATCAGAATCACCCCAGCACCAGCTTTGAGGCAGTGTTCGATCGTGGCAAGTGAGGCACGGATGCGGGTATCGTCACCAATCTTGCCGTCTTTAAGCGGCACATTCATGTCGACACGAATCAGGACTTTCTTACCGGCCAAGGCCAGATCGGTGAGTTTCTTGAAGTTCATGGTGGCTTGAGAGAGAAGTGGAAAAACCGGAGTCTAGCGTGTGGCGGAGATGTAAGCAGAGCCAAGCGGCTACAGGGCGACTCATTCAGCCACACGCTGGCATTTCAAACACAAACGCCACGGCGAATGACCATGGCGTTTTCTTAGAACCTGCTCAAAGTCTCGTGAGCTAGAGCGAGACAAGGCGAAAACAGCCAAGGAAGCGGAGTTTACGCGTGGTAAATGAGCATTCCGAGGGGGTTTTTAACGCCGTATCGCTAACGCGCAGCAGACTTTGACTGGTTCTTAGAACCAGTGCTGCTACTGGACTTTCATCATTGCACGCGCTGTGTTCAGCATCTGTACCGAGAAGCCCCATTCGTTGTCGTACCACGCACTCACCTTGACCAAGTCACCTGCGTTCACCTTGGTCAGCGTCGCATCAAAAATCGAGGCCTCACTCGTGTGATTGAAGTCGATCGATACCAACGGCAAATCGTTGTAGCCCAGCACGCCCTTCAATGGCCCACCACCTGCCGCATCACGCATCACCGCGTTGATTTCTTCCTTGCTGGTATTGCGTGCTGCCTTGAAGGTCAGATCAACCATCGAGACATTGATAGTAGGCACACGCACAGCATATCCATCCAGCTTGCCATTCAGCTCCGGCAATACCAGACCAACTGCCGCAGCAGCACCGGTCTTGGTCGGGATCAGACTCTGCGTGGCAGACCTTGCACGGCGCAGGTCTTTATGGCGGACATCGGTCAACACCTGGTCATTGGTATAGGCGTGAATCGTGGTCATCAGGCCCTTCTCAATACCAATGCAATCATTCAATACCTTGGCGACTGGGGCCAAGCAGTTCGTGGTACAGGAAGCATTCGAGATCACCGTCATGTCCCGCGTCAGCACGCCATGATTGACGCCATAGACGATGGTTGCATCGACGTCCTTGTCTCCCGGTGCGGAGATCAATACCTTTTTTGCGCCCGCATCCAGGTGCGCTTGGCATTTAGCCTTACTGGTAAACGCCCCGGTACATTCCAACACAAGGTCGATTCCCAGATCGCCCCATGGCAATTCAGCCGGGTTGCGAGTGGAAAAGAAGCGGATGTTCTCATCGTTGATGCGCAGCCAATCCCCATCGGCACGTACATCTGCATTAAAGCGGCCATGCACGGTATCGAACCGTGTCAGATGGGCATTCGTATCGATATCGCCAGATGCATTGATGGCGACAACTTTAAAATCCTGGCCGCGGTTCAGTTCATAGATTGCACGCAGAACATTGCGGCCGATGCGTCCGTAGCCATTAATGGCGATGCGGATGGACATACTAGGATTCTCCTTACTGGGCAGCCTTATGTAGTCGGCGCCAATTAAACTACAAGGGCCGCGATTGTAACCGTCCTCTAATATGAAAGGGGACTACAAACTGAGGGATTACTGCATCGATACCTAGGGAAAACACTGACTCCATCAGCCCCTAAACCAACATGCCATCTGCCAGACTTCCGGTTTGGAAATGCCGTATTTACTCCGACATCAGCTTGAAAAGCGCTGCCAAAACAAGCGAGAGATATCAAAACAAATTTCATGTACTTGCTTAAGATGGAAACCACATAAGAAAAGCCCCGCTAATTGCGGGGCTTTTCTTTGCAGTAAAACTACAAGATGATCAGAACCTGTTTACGATTTGTCGCGAGCAACCGTCAGCAGGGTGCAGAGCAGCGCAGAAACCGGAATGTACTTGGGTACATGAGGATTTCGAGCAGCACATAAGCCCTGATCACGGCTGCGAAGCAAGATCGTAATCAGGTTCTTACAGCACTGACTTGGCAGCAGCCACCACATTCTCGACCGTAAAGCCAAACTCCTTGAACAACGCCGGAGCAGGGGCAGACTCACCAAAGGTATCCATACCTACTACAGCGCCTTCCAGGCCAACATACTTACGCCAGAAGTCCGAAACACCCGCTTCCACCGCCACCCGCGGCACACCACGAGTCAACACCGATGCCTTGTACGCGGCATCCTGGCGGTCGAATACATTGGTCGACGGCATAGAGACCACACGGGCACGAATGCCTTCAGCAGCCAGCTGGGTTTGCGCCTTCAGCACCAATTCCATCTCCGAACCTGTGGCGATCAGTATCACCTGCGCAGCACCACCTTCAGCTTCGCGCAGCACATAACCCCCCTTTGCGATATTGGCAATCTGCGCCGCATCACGCGATACAAAAGCAAGGTTTTGACGGCTCAGCACTAGGCTGCTCGGACGGGTCTTTTGCTCAACAGCCATTGCCCACGCCACGGCGGTTTCAGTGGTATCGCAGGTACGCCACACGTCCATATTGGGGATGTAACGCAGCGTAGCTGTCTGCTCCACCGGCTGGTGGGTCGGACCATCTTCACCAAGGCCTATCGAATCGTGCGTGAACACAAAGATCGGATTGATCTTCATCAAAGCCGCCATACGCAGCGCATTACGGGCGTATTCGCTGAACATCAGGAAGGTGCCGCCGTAAGGGCGTAATCCACCATGCAAGGTCATACCATTCATGATGGCGGCCATGCCAAATTCGCGCACACCGTAGCTGATGTAATTGCCATTGCCTTGACCATCGATCCACTTGCTGCCTGACCAGTTGGTCAGATTAGAACCCGTTAGGTCGGCAGAGCCCGCCAAAAACTCAGGCAGCTTCGGCGAGTAAGCTTCCAAGGCAATCTGGCTGGCCTTACGGGTTGCTACAGTCTGCGCAGCATCGTTGATTTTGGCGATAGCAGCAGCTTTGAATTCAGCCCAGTCAGCAGGCAGATCACCCGCAATACGGCGTTCAAACTCGGCAGCCAGTTCCGGGTACGCAGCACGGTAAGCCGCAAAGCGACTGTTCCAGCTGCTCTCGGCTTCAGCGCCTTTGGCTTTTGCATCCCAACCGGCATAGATATCTGCAGGCACTTCGAATGGCACATGGCTCCAGCCAAGCGCCTCACGTGTTGCCGCTACTTCGGCCGCACCAAGCGCTGCACCATGCACGTCATGGGTACCAGCTTTATTGGGCGATCCCTTACCGATTATGGTTTTACAGCAGATCAACGTCGGCTTGCTGGTCTCTACTTTCGCAGCTGCAATGGCGGCCAATACAGCGTCAATATCATGACCATCCACGCCAGCGATGACATGCCACCCATAAGCCTCGAAACGCTTAGGCGTGTCATCGGTAAACCAGCCTTCAACGTGGCCATCGATGGAAATACCATTATCGTCCCAGAACGCGATCAGCTTGCCCAAACCCCATGTACCGGCCAGTGAGCAGGCTTCATGCGAGATCCCTTCCATCAGACAACCATCGCCCAGAAAGGCATAAGTGTGATGGTCGACAATCTCATGTCCAGGTTTATTGAACTGTGCCGCCAGCAACTTCTCGGCCATGGCCATACCCACTGCATTGGTAATGCCCTGACCCAAGGGACCGGTGGTGGTTTCGATACCTGGCGCATAACCATACTCGGGGTGACCCGGCGTCTTGCTATGCAATTGGCGGAAGTTCTTCAGTTCCGAAATCGGCAGGTCGTATCCCGTCAGATGCAGCAACGAATAGATCAGCATTGAACCATGGCCATTCGACAGTACAAAGCGGTCGCGATCTGCCCACTTTGGATTTTGCGGGTTGTGCTTCAGATGGCTGCCCCACAAGGCCAATGCGATTTCAGCCATGCCCATTGGCGCACCTGGGTGGCCAGAGTTGGCTTGTTGTACAGCATCCATGGAGAGGGCACGAATTGCGTTGGCAAGTTGGGTACGTGAGGCAGCCATTGGGATCTCTTTTCCAGTCAAACGAACGCGCCTAGGGCGCTAACCGCCCCTTCGCCCACCTGTAAGCACCTAGGCAGAGAAGGAGCCAGTGTGAAGAAAACAAACGGCCCGATTAAGGAACCGGACCGGGCAAAACCGGCGGCATTATCGCTTTTCACGCCCGCACGGGCAAGACAAGCCTTTGATAATTAGCTGGAATTTCTTCGGAAAACGTAACATTACTACGCACAAAGATCACCAATACCGCCAGAAATTACTACAAGTCACCAAACTTGGTATGTCTATATATAGTTAGTGTCGGATTTTTTTACATCTAACGCTTTCCCCCACCAAGCGTTCAACATAAGGAACTGACCCATATAGGGAAATCAGTTCCGGCACAGTCCGTGCTTTTGGACGCGGTCGAATTATTTTAACTAGATAAGCAGGGGGAAGTTCCTATGAGGCTTTGTTCACGCCTGGTGACTATGGTATTGGCATTGATATGCGGCACAGTCAATGCGGCAGCTATCCGTAATGCCAACCTATTTAACGATTATGTGCTTGGTGCCAATGATGATAACTCTACCGGTTTGGTAGATATCGGTTTCAATATTGATTTCTACTCAGTAAAAAGTAAAAACCATCTTTATATAAACAATAATGGCAATGTCACTTTCTTTAATAAACTCAGCACATTCTCCCCATTTGGACTGATCAATAATAGCTTTCCAATGATCGCCCCATTCTTTGCCGATGTTGATACACGTGGAAATGGTTCCGGGCTAGTACGGTATGGCACAGATACTATTGCCGGGCACAAAGTCTTTGGCGTGAATTGGATCAACGTAGGTTACTTCAATAGCGCATCCAATAAACTGAATTCCTTTCAGCTTATTCTGACTGATCGATCAGAAACGGGTGCCGGGAATTTCGATATGGAATTCAATTACGACAAGATTCTCTGGGAAAGTGGTAGCGCCAGCGATGGCGTCAATGGCGTGGGTGGCAGCCCTGCTACTGTCGGTTATACCGATGGCGATAGAAATGACTTTGAATTTGCCGGTTCACGTAAGACGCGGGCGTTCCTGGATAGCAGCTCAACCGGACTAATCCATGGTCGTCAAAATTCAAACGTGGATGGACGCTATATCTTCCATGTACGCAGTGGCCAGGTAATACATATCCCGGAACCCACAACATTCGCTTTGCTTGGCTTAGGGCTACTGGCTACTTTCGCCACTCGCCGTAGAAAGGTTTGATCCATCCATACTGATAGAGCCTGTTCAAAATCCCGCGAGCTATGGCGAAGCTTTGAACAGGTTTAGTACAGTTTCTTAACCTTCTGACTTCTTGGCCAACGCAGCAAGACGAGCGTCGTAACCCATTGGGTGGGGCTCGTTACGGGCCAGTGCTAATTCAATCTGCTTTTGCCGCTCTATAGCGCCGGCGCGAGTTTTTTCACTGAGCTTATCCCAGCAATGCGGGCAGCTGATACCAGGGCTGTAATGAGGAGATTGGCGATCAGCTACCGATACCGGCTCTCGGCAGGCATGGCATAGATCGTAATCACCTTCGCTCAAATCGTGGCGGACGCTGACTCGATTATCGAATACAAAACAGTCCCCCTCCCATTGGCTCTCTTCTTGCGGTACGGTTTCCAGATATTTCAGAATGCCGCCCTTCAGGTGGTACACCTCTTCGAAACCAACACCCAACATATAGCTGGAAGCCTTTTCGCACCGTATGCCGCCGGTACAGTACATGGCCACCTTCTTGTGCTTCTTCGGGTCGAAATGTTGCTGCACGTATTCCGGGAATTCACGGAAGCTTTCCGTTTTCGGATCAATCGCTCCCTTGAAGGTACCGATAGCTACTTCGTAATCATTACGGGTATCGATCAGCAGGACTTCAGGGTCAGCAATCAATGCATTCCAATCCTGGGGCTCCACATAAGTACCGACCTTTTTATTAGGGTCTACATCCGGCACCCCCATGGTTACGATTTCTTTCTTGAGCTTCACCTTGGTGCGATAGAAGGGCTGCGTATCGCAATAGCTTTCCTTATGGTCGATACCAACGAAGCGTTCATCACGCTTCAGCCAATTCAGTAGACCATCAATACCCTCGCGGGTAGCAGAGACTGTACCGTTAATGCCCTCTTGAGCCAGCAGGAGCGTCCCTTTTACCCCATTGTCCAGCATGCATTGGGTAAGGGGCTCTCGCAGAGCGACATAATCGGTAAGCGTGACAAATTTGTATAGCGCGGCCACGACAATAGGGCCATGTTTGACATCGGACATAAGGTTTCTCCAGTAGTCGTCCCCGCAAAGGACGGACCAGTTAAATACGCAGCGCCGACCACATAGGTCGGCGCGCAGGTGGAGTTTACCTTATAGAACAGCCAATTACAGCAATAGGCTAACAAACTACCTATCTACTTAGACACTATTCGAAAACATATTTACCCGGAGCATCACAGATTTTCTTGTATTGGCGGTTACCTATTGGGAGCGGTTTGATCTGGGGGCCACATTGAGGACGGAGCCACGCTACCCAGCTTGGCCACCATGAACCTGCCTGCTTTTGCTGCTCGCTCAGCCATTCTTCCGAATGTGTGCCACGTGAAACCTCGCTCTGCCAGAAGCTGCGTTTGGAGGTTGGGGTTGGTGGATTGACGATGCCAATAATGTGGCCAGAGGTAGATAGCGTAAACCAAGACTTGGCTGGCAGACGTTTCAGCAAGGTAAAGGTGCTCTTCCACGGTGCGATGTGGTCTTCCTCAGCCGCCACCATAAACAGCGGCTGCTGGATTTGTCCCAGATCGATCAGCTCACCGGCCATGGTCAAACTGTCTGGCTCAATCACGCGGTTATGCAGATAAAACTCGCGCAAATAGAAGCGATGCATCGCCGCCGGCATGCGAGTCATATCGGTATTCCAGTACAGCACATCCATGGCGCGCGGGGTTTCACCCAACAGGTAATTGCTGACCACGTAGTTCCAGATCAGGCTGTTTGGCCGCAACATACGGAAGCTGGCGGACATCTCCTTGCCATCCAAAAAGCCCTGTTTCTTCATAATGCCATCGATGACATCAAGGCCGTCTTCATCGATAAAGACCTCGATATCCCCAGGGTTGGAAAAGTCCGTCAATGTCGTCAACAGTGTCCAGTGCGCAACCGGTACATCAGGCCCTTTACGGTTGGCCCAGGCCATATACAGCGTCAGCAAGGTCCCACCTATGCAATAGCCAAGGGCATGCACCTTTTCGCTCTTCGCTACGCTTTGGGCAACTTCAATGATCTTGGCTGCACCATCGACGATATAGTCGTCAAAGGTTATCTCCGACATATCCTCGTCGGGGTTCTTCCAGCTGGTAATGAAGACATTGAAGCCCTGTGCCACCAAGAATTCGACCAAGGACTTACCCGGCGCCAAGTCCAGGATGTAGTACTTGTTTATCCAGGGGGTAATCAACACCAAAGGCACCGCATGAACCGTCGGGGTGGTGGGAGCGTAGTGAATCACCTCCAGCAAACGACCACGGTAAACAATTGCACCAGGTGTCAGCGCCAAGTTTTCCCCCACTTTGAAGGGTTCCCGGTCTGTCATGCTGACATCACCACCCGCCATATCACGCGCCAGGTTTTGCAGCCCTTTTACCAAACTCTCGCCCATGGTCTCCCAAGCTTTTCGTTGCGCGATCGGGTTGGTGGCAAGGAAATTGGTCGGGGCAAAGGCATTCAATGTCTGACGCAACCAAAAAGCGCTTTTACGCCGTTCTTCTTCTGACAGGCCCGGGCTCTGGTACAGCATGTCCTGTATCCAGCGGGTCTGCATCAGATAGCCTTCTTTGAGATAGTCCCACATGGGCTCGTCACGCCAAACCGAATCGGTAAAGCGCTGATCTTCGGTATTGGGTGGGAATATGTCGATATCCGGCGCCCCCATGAATCGCCCTGCCGCCTGGGTATGCAATGTAAAACAGTCATAGCCATAACGCGTCATGGCCGACGCCGCTTCCATGGGGCTACCAAGCCAGGATGTGATCGCCTTGGCGTGGATGTTGATCAACCCCCAAGGGTCGAGGACCTGCCGTAACTGATGCCTTAGATTCGCATAGCGGACTTCCTGCTCTTCCAGAAAGCGAACGCGCATGGTGGCGGGGAAACTCATCATAGGGCTCTCCAAGAGTGGCAGCTACCTCATTAGGCTAGTCCGTGTGCGGCAGTGCAACAAGCACGATCCACACAACGATGACCAACTTCTGGCGATACCCAAGCCGAATCAGTTACCCCGCCTTTCAGTCGCTTGATGTTTGCCTGCCGTTACAGGTTAAAGCAGCACGAGATTATCGCGATGAATCAGTTCAGGCTCATCCACAAAACCCAGGACCGCCTCAATCTGACTAGAAGGCAAACGTACAATCCGGCGCGCATCCGCCGCATGGTAGTTCACCAACCCACGCGCCACCTCAGTACCATCCGGGCCCATACAACGCACCATCTCACCGCGCAGAAACTCGCCTTCCACGGCAACCACTCCAATCGGCAGCAAGCTGGTACGCTTATCACGCAGCGCTGCGACAGCTCCTGCATCCAGCACCAGGGAACCCCTGACCTGCAAATGGTCTGCCAACCATTGCTTACGGGCAGCAATACGTGTGGTACGCGCAGTCAGCTGTGTACCGATTGCTTCACCTCGCGCCAGCCGGGTCAGTACCTCAGCCTCGCTGCCCGAGGCAATCACTGTACTTGCACCACTGCGTGCAGCCCGCTTGGCGGCGATGATCTTGGTATACATGCCGCCCGTCCCCACAGCAGAGCCCGCGCTACCAGCCATGGCTTCCAATTCTGGCCGGCCAGCCTCGTACTCCTCAATAAAGTGGGCATCTGGATGCTTACGTGGGTCGGCGCTGTAAAGACCCCGTTGATCGGTCAAAATAACCAGCGCATCAGCATCGATCAGATTGGTCACCAACGCACCCAAGGTATCGTTGTCACCCACCTTGATTTCATCAGTTGATACAGGGTCGTTCTCATTGATGATCGGAATAACGCCCAAACCCAACAATGTCAGCAAAGTTGAGCGGGCATTTAGATAACGCGTACGGTCAGCAAGGTCTTCATGGGTCAGCAGGATTTGCGCTGTTTTCAGGTCGTGGGCGCGAAAGCAGCGCTCATACGCTTCTACCAGTCCCATTTGCCCGACTGCCGCCGCGGCCTGCAATTCGTGCAAGGCACTGGGGCGTTTTGGTAAACCCAAACGGGCCACTCCTTCGGCAATTGCGCCAGAACTGACCAGCACCACCCGTTTGCCTTGACTAACCAAACTGGCAATTTCAGCCGCCCAACGACTGAGTGCGCTATGGTCAAGACCACGCCCATCATTCGTAACCAGTGAAGAGCCGACTTTGACAACAACACACTGCGCGGTAGCAATACAGCTTTGCATGATGAAACCTGTAACAAACAAAAAGTTGGAAACCAGTCGTCGATTATGCCGTCAGAACAACGGCCTATACACGACCAATGTGCCATGAAACCACGCACAATCACTTATCTCAAAGTCGCTGTCTTCATTGCCTGCCTGCTGCCATTGGCGCGTGCGGCTTATATTGTCTTCAGCGGTATACAAGTCAACCCGATTGAGTTCATCACACGTTCCACCGGGACGTGGACGCTAGTCATGCTGCTGCTCAGCCTCAGCATCACCCCGCTACGTCGGCTGACCAAGTTCAACGAGCTAATCCGGTTCCGCCGTATGCTGGGCCTGTTCGCGTTTTTCTACGTGGTTCTGCACTTCATCACCTATATCTGGCTCGACCAATCCCTCGACCTTGCGGCAGTGTTGAAAGACATCATCAAACGGCCGTTCATCACGGTTGGATTCGCGGCATTTGTTCTGCTGATACCACTGGCAGCAACCTCTACTGACGCCATGCTCAGGCGGCTCAAACGCAACTGGGGCAAGCTGCACAAACTGGTGTACCTCATCGCCCCGTTAGCTGTGCTGCATTACATATGGTTGGTGAAGAAAGACCTGACCCAGCCCCTGATCTATGCCGGGGTGCTTGCAGTCTTATTGGGGATACGGATCTGGTGGCGCTGGCAGCCACGTAAAGGATAAAAGTCCACCACAGCACGGTGGAGGAGACTAAATATAACGCGTAGGATCTGCCACTTCCGCAGCCTCAAAGCCCTCTTTGCGCAGACGACAGGCATCGCATACCCCACAAGCCTGTCCCTCCATATTTGCCTTGTAGCACGATACAGTCAGGCCATAGTCCACGCCTAACCGAACGCCAGCCTGCACAATCTCAGCCTTGGTTAGACTGATCAAAGGCGTACGGATGTGAAGCTTGCTCCCCTCCACCCCGATGCGCGTCGCCAGGTTGGCCATGCTTTCGAAAGCGGAAATAAATTCAGGACGGCAGTCTGGGTAACCTGAGTAATCAACGGCATTCACACCGATAAAAATATCATTGGCCTGCAGCACTTCAGCCCAGCCAAGTGCGAAGGAAAGCATGATGGTATTGCGGGCCGGAACATAGGTAACCGGTATTTCCCCAGCTTTCACGCCATCCACAGGCACCTCGATATTGGCATCTGTCAGCGCTGAACCACCAAAGGCCGCAAGGTCGATAGTGGCAACCCGATGCTCTTTTGCCCCCAATGCATTAGCAATACGGCGTGCCGCCGCCAGCTCAGCATTATGGCGCTGACCATAATCGAAACTCAGACAGTAGCATTCATAACCATCGGCACGTGCCATAGCCAATACAGTGGTGGAGTCAAGCCCACCAGACAGCAGGATTACAGCTTTTTTCATAGTTTTACTCAGAAAGAAGATATATCAGTCGTCCACATCAATCGGGCTGGTACGCGTTCCCTGATGGAATACCATCTGCCAGCCACCTGTACCACAGCGCCATATGGAGCTACGCAAGGAGAAAACAACTTGTTGCCCTTCCCCTGCATACGTCTTCAACCGATAAGTAATCAGCGCAATATCGGGGGACAGAAAGCGGACGCAAAATGCGCTTGGAACAAATAAGGATGCAGTCTCATCTGGTAAACAAGCCAAGATATGCGCCTTGCCGAAAATACGGCCAGAACTACCATGCTCAAGAAAGTCATCCGCAATCAGTACATCCAATTCCGACGCGGACAACCTGGTATCGGAAGCCAACAACTTGCACTCAAGTTCAATGATCCCATCAGCATCCATGTTCGTCTCCCGATCTCACCAGTCGCAAAGCAGTCCTGACTCGCCTGACTAGAAGTAGGTAAATCGCAGGTACGACAAGTTTGCACGAAAGGTTCAGTCAGCTACATCAAACCCCAGGCTTATCACCCCATAGAATTTTGTGTAGCTGCACCTGTACACGTACCGGCAATTTGTCGGCGATCACCCATTCGGCAAGATCACGCGGTGGCAACGACTCCCATACAGGGCTGAATATCACAGGGCATAGGGTATGCAAGCCATTATCCAGCAACAATTCGCGCGCCCATTCATAGTCATACCGATGCACCAATACAAACTTCAGCTCATCTCGGGCATTCAGATGTTGGAGATTGGTCCACAGGTTCTTCTCTACTTCACCTGAACCCGGGGTCTTGATATCGACAATCCTTGAAACCCGCGGGTCTACTTTATCGATAGGCAAATGACCGCTGGTTTCCAGGCTGACTGAAAAGCCAGCATCACAAAGCCGTACCAGTAGGTCATGACAACCCGCCTGAGCAAGTGGTTCGCCCCCCGTGACACAGACATACGGTGTGCCATGCTTGGCGACCGCTTCCACAATGGCGGCCAGACTCATCCGTTCACCACCATGGAAGGCATAAGCACTATCGCAATAGCCACAACGTAAAGGGCAACCCGTCAGGCGCACAAATACCGTAGGCAGGCCAAGGCGGCTGGTCTCACCCTGTAGGGAAAAGAAAATTTCGGTGATACGAAGACTTTGGGACATCGGGGAACTCTAAATAGCAACGGCATGGGCAAACACCCATGCCGCGTTGCAACAGATTGAATTGTCTCAGAAATTTACCTTTAGGCGAAGCCAGTCATATTGATTGGGCAGTATCTACACGATAACTGCTTAGTCAACAGGGCACATAAGCCTTGATCACAACTGCGCAACAAGATCGTGAATTGGTTCCAAGGACTCATCACCACTACCGTTGGCCAACAATCAGCTATTCACCTTAATGACGAATTAGTAAAACCGCATATTTCCATAATAAAGATGGGCGGTTAAAGTCAATGTCTACTTGCTGCTAGAACCTGTTAAAGATCTGTCGCGAGCAGCCATCAGCAGAGTGCAGAGCAGCACAGAAACCGGGATGTACTTTGGTACATGAGGATTTCAAGCCGCACATAAGCCCTGATCACAGCTGCACGGCAAGATCTTGAACAGGTTCTTAGGCAAGTTTATTGATAACTAGTTGAGCCAATTAATGAATTTTTTACCCAGAAACCACATTGCTGTAATAATGTCCTTGGTACTAGGAATAGCCGCCTGCGGTAGTAGCAAGGCAATTAGTGATACTTCGCCATCGCTTTTTACAATGTCCGATAAGTCGAGTTTGGCGATCCGCGACATAAAGCAACATGCCCATAATGCAGGCAGCCTCATTACCATCCAAGGTAGTGGACTGCTGGGTGTCAGTTACGTTTCCTTAGGTGGTCTGGAGGTGAAGTTCTCGACCGATTCCGATGACCGCCTATTTATCGAAGTACCGGAAGAATTCCGCTCTGGTTTGGTTGAGTTACGTACGGCAAGCGTAGTTGGCTTGTCGAACCAGCCCATTACACTAAGTGGATTGGCGCACAGCGCACCAACCCACTAAGAGTCGCTAACAAAATCCTTCTGGCGTTGTTGTGCAAGCTTGCCGTACCCACGTACTGTCTACGCTTACGCGCCTAGCCAGAATCGCTTCGCTGGGTTTTGTTAGCGACTCTTAGCACCTATTTACGATCTGCCACGGGCAGCTATCAGCAGGGTGCAGCGCAGAAACTGGAATGTACGTTGGTACATGAGGATTTAAGCAGCACCTAAGCCCTGATCACAGCTACGCAGCAAGATCGTGAACAGGTTCTAACGGCTCAGAACCCTGCCAGCTTCAAGCCACTCACCAAAGGCTTGCCCTTTTTGGCCCGTTTACCTACATAAGGGGCAAGGTCGTTGGCATCGAAGGTAAGCGCCATTGGCTTACCGCCACGGCCTACTCCATTCAACGTCAAGCTTGTACCGTCACTCACTGTGATCGCAGCCAGGGTATCGCCATCGTCCAGTGCCATCGCAATCATCCCCTTGCCTCCGCCCGATAAAGGTTTCAATTCGGAAAGCGGGAAAGCGTGCAGGCGGGCGGAAGTAGAAAGACAGCAAACCAGATTGCCTTCTGCCTGAGTAAAGAGAGCGACCTTCAGAATTCCTTCTCCCTCATCCAAAGTTAGGAAGGCTTTACCCGCCTTTTGGCGCGTCAGCAGGTCTTTGAACTCACAATGGAAGGCATACCCATTGGCTCCTGCAATCAACAGCGCCTGTTCTGGTTTAGCCGTAATCAGCTGCACAACGCGCGTCTTGACAGCAAGATCAATCAGCGAGGCAACCGGCACCCCATCACCACGCCCACCGGGTAGATTACCAGCCATCAAGTTGTAGACCCGGCCATCCGACCCGAACAGCGCTATCGTATCGACCGAGCGGCACTCCAGCGCTACCATCAGGCTATCGCCTTCCTTGAAGGTAAGATTCTGGCTATCCAGACCATGCCCGTTACGGCTACGGATCCACCCCTTTTCGCTCAGAATCACCGTCAAAGGTTCATCTACCACAGTGGCAACAACGGTAGCACGGTTCTTTGCCTCAATCAGTGTTCGGCGTGCATCACCATAGGTCTTGGCATCGTCTTTGATTTCCTTGATGACCAAGCGCTGCATGGTGCCTTCATCCGCCAACAAGTGCTCCAGCCCCGCCTTCTCTTCACGCAGCTTGGCAAGTTCCTGCTCGATCTTGATGCCTTCCAATCGTGCCAACTGGCGCAGACGGATTTCAAGAATGTCCTCGGCCTGGCGTTCACTCAAAGCAAATGCGTGTATCAGTGCGGGCTTAGGCTCGTCACTTTCGCGGATAATACGGATGACTTCATCAATATTCAGGTAGACCAGCAGACGACCTTCCAAAATATGGATTCGGTCATCCACCTGCCCCAAGCGGTAGCCAATACGACGACGCACTGTACCAAAACGGTACTGCACCCATTCGGCCAATAGTTGCTTGAGCGACTTCTGCTGCGGTTTGCCATCAATACCGATCGCCACAAGGTTGATCGACGCATTGCCTTCAAGGCTGGTATGCGTGAGCAACATATTGGCGAACTCTTCCTGGTTCTGGGTACGGCTCTTGGGCTCGAAAACAAGCCGTACCGGTACATCTTTGCCCGACTCATCGCGCACCGCATCCAGCTGGCTCAACAACAACTGCTTAAGCTGGACCTGCTCTTGCGTCAGCGCCTTTTTACCCTTTCTGATCTTCGGGTTGGTAAGATCCTCAATCTCTTCCAGTACCTTTTGGCTCGATGTATTGGGTGGCAGCTCATTAATTACCAGCTGCCACTGACCACGGGCCAGCTCTTCGACTTTCCACCGGGCACGCACAGCCAAACTGCCTCGGCCGCTTTCGTAAGCAGCCAAGATCTGATCACGCGTGGAGATAATCTGGCCACCACCAGGAAAGTCCGGCCCCTGGATGGTGTCGAGCAAGTCGGCAACTTCCATCCCTGGATTCTTGATCAACGCTACTGCAGCTTCTGCGACTTCGGTGAGGTTATGCGGTGGAATTTCAGTCGCCATGCCAACAGCAATACCCGAAGCACCATTAAGCAACAGCATGGGTAGACGCGCCGGTAAAAGCTTCGGCTCTTCAAACGCACCATCGTAGTTGGGCACAAAGTCAGCTGTGCCCATATTGATCTCGCTTAACAGCAACTCGGCAATCTTGGTCAGCCGCGCTTCGGTATAACGCATGGCGGCTGCGCCATCGCCATCACGACTGCCGAAATTCCCTTGGCCATCCACCAATGGGTAACGCATAGAGAAATCCTGCGCTAACCGCACCATAGCGTCATAAGCAGAAACATCGCCATGGGGATGAAACTTACCCAACACCTCACCTACCACACGGGCTGACTTTACCGGCTTAGCGGTCGCCCCAAGTCCCATCTCGTGCATGGCGTAAAGAATGCGCCGCTGAACCGGCTTCTGGCCATCACAAACATCTGGCAAAGCACGGCCTTTGACCACCGAAACAGCGTATTCAAGATATGCCCGTTCGGCATACCGGCCCAAGGGCACCGCGTCACTTCCAGAGAAGTCGGTCAAGCTGGGCGGTGGTGGTAACGCACCTCCACCATCAGCCACTTTGATAGCTTGTGGGTCTTCGTCGTCGAGTAGCGGAAGGTCTGGTGTATCGGTCATGGTATGAGACTGGTTACATATATAGGATGAAGCCGGCGGATGATGGCACAGCCAATCATATGGCGGTAGTTGCTATCGATCTGCCTACACTGCATTAAGCCCCATCTTCCCCTTATGCATGACCTTAATACGCGGCACCTCGCTACGCTGATGGATGCTCGTGACAGATCGTGATCAGGTTCTCGGGTTACAAAGCTGGCTTTTAACTTCTACATTCGGAACCTCAAGCTCACCTCAAAACTAAGCAAAGCCCAACGTAGCAGCTTGCTCGATCAACTTCATCTTCCATACTTCTGCCCGCAGGTCTAAGCGTACAACTAGGTATACGCCGAGCAACCACGTTAGGTGCTTCTAAGAACCTGTTCAAAGTCTCCGCAGAAGAAGAGTCAGAAAGGCAAACTGAATGAATTGCAAGCTGATGTCGAGCTTGCGTTCACAGTTCTTCCACAATCGACGGCACTTCTCCAACCACGCAAAAGAACGCTCCACTATCCAACGCTTCGGCATCACCGCAAACCGATGCAGCTCACTACGCTTGGCTATTTG
>NZ_JBQXDJ010000012.1:0-91919 GCF_052601015.1 Chitinimonas violaceus
ATTTCGACCGCCTGGGAGTTCCAAGACTCGCCTAACCTCAACTTCTCGAACCGCCCGGTGCGGACCCGCATGCCGGGTGGTGTGGCAGGGGTCGGCCAAGTAATCTGGCCGCCCCTATGCCGATTGGTCGGAGAGTTTGCACCGCGAGGCAGTACTGGCATCCTTGAGCCTGAAGCCGTATCTTGGCGATCTTTCCTAGAACCGAACTTGTGGCACTGCATGACTACCACCTATCCACTGGCTCCACGCTGGCGCCGTTTACTGGCGCTCTGTTACGAAACGCTACTACTGGTGGCAGTCTTGTTGGCTGCAGGTATGCTGTTTCAGCTGCTTTGGCGCGGTGAGCAGGCATCAGTATTGCGGCGCTATGTCGAATTTATTTATCTGCTGTCGCTGTTGTTCGCCTATTTCGCTTGGTGCTGGCATCGCTCGGGCCAAACACTGGCCATGAAGACATGGCGTTTATGTCTGCAAGCACGCGACGGGTCCGCTCCCGGTTGGCGAGCCATGCTGATTCGTTTTGTGGTGGCCTTGCTGGTTTACGCACCATTGGTCCCTGTCTGGTTATGGGCCAAACATGTGCCAGGTATGAAATGGGCAGTTTGGGTGGCCTGTGTTTGGGCTGCGCTACCTGCTATTTGGAGTTGGCTCGATAAAGAGGGCCAGTTTTTGTATGACCGCTTAGCAGGAACGCAGATTGTGCTGTTACCGGTAGTGCGTGAATGAGCTAGAAGAAGCGAGAGGGCTTGCATTTTTTGCAGGCCTTTTGTTGCGGATAGCACTAAAACGAAAAACCCGACTTAGACTAAGTCGGGTTTTTGTATCTGGTGGCCAGTCGCGGAATCGAACCACGGACACGCGGATTTTCAATCCGCTGCTCTACCAACTGAGCTAACTGGCCGTCGAGAGAGGCCGCATTAAACCGGAAAGGCGGCAGTGCGTCAAGCAAAGGCGCGAAAGTTTTTCCAAATTTTTAGTTTGAACGTGTTGGTTGGCGTGTCGTTGATTGTTTAGCTGTGGTGGGGAGAGGCGTTTTGGCACCACGTTCCGAAAGGCGTTTAAGCAGCAATCTGCTGGATTGGGTGGGGCGTTGATAGGCCTCGCGAACACTGCCGTTGGCTGGGTCCAGTGTCTGCCCGACGTTGAGTTGTCCTTGCGCATCAGGTTGTTCGGGCAAGTTCACGAGCAGCGTGTTGGTGTTACTGGCGGCCTGAACCGTAGCGCCTGCCACCGTATCGCTTTTAAGGCGGCTACCGTTTACCCACAGGATCGGTGGCTTGCCGGGGCGTTGCAGAATGCCATCCAAGTGAATGGTCTTGCTCATGTCGCCGAGCGACTGGCTGTCGAATATCCCCACGCGGGCGCGGTTCAGCTTGGTACGTTCTTCCGGGCTGAAGAAAAGTCGGCCCAGGTCAGCATCATCCATCGTGCCAGCCTGTGCCCACTGACAAAGGATGCAGATACCGATGTATGCCGAGATGCTACGCATGGTGGATATCTCTATTACTGGTAGTTATTGGGGTGTTGGTTCTTCTGAAGGCGTGGTGGGTATATCAAGCGTGATCAACTCGCCACGACATTTCATTTCCAGCAGAAAAGGACGGGCAGATGCACTGCCATCGCTGCGATTAAGCGTGCATTGGCGAATGATGCTGGCACCGGGCAGGGTGCGGATATTGGCCAGCATGCGCAGCAGATCGCTCTCATGCAATAGCTTGCTTTCCAATTGCAGGCTGCTGGCAAAGAAGCGCACATTCTCGAGTGGTTCCGGCGTGCTCGGCGGGTCTTCCAGTAGGCGGCGAGGCTCGATTTGCAAGTGAACAGCTGCAGGATTGCCTTTTTGCGTTTGAGCGGCAAACGCTTCCACCCAGGCCAAACGTTGTTCTTCCCCCAGGACTCCGAGTTGCTTAAGCCGGTCCATCTCTGCTTGATAGGTTGCCAGATTGGCACGATCGGTCACGGCAGTAGCGGCGCGTAACTCAGCGTCATCGACGGCGGCACTCAGCTCGTTATGCTGGTTGATGGCCTTGGTTTTCACCCAGTTGGCCAGCCCGGTAAGGCCTGCTGCCATGATGGTCGCCAATAAGACGACAACCAACGGTGTGCGAATGCGTTTCAGATCACGCATCTGCCAGTTCATGACTGTGGCTCCGCAGGGGGGGTGACGGGTACCTGTCGGACGATACGTAGCGCAAGTGGCGCGCCTTGAACATCTGCGCCTGTTTCGCTGTTGAAGTCGATCTTGCTTTCGGACTTGGTATCCAGCGGCAACTGGATGATTTCGGCTTTGTCCCCAGTCTGTATTGCAAATGATTGCACCATGGCATCGCCCAAGTCCAATGCCTGCCGGTATTGGTCTTCATAGGTCAGCAGGTGGCCGCGGAACTCCATGATGAGGTAGCGTGGGGCATCCATTGCTGGTGCGCCAGGTTCGGGTTCTGGGGCTGCCAGCGGCGGCGCTTCTGTTTGGCTCGCACGGGATATGGGATTGGTACTGACTTCCCAATCGATCTGATCGAGCTCATACATTGCATAGTTGTTGAAGACCTGGGATACCTCGACCAAGGTCTTACTTAGGCTGGGCCATTTTTCGACGAGCTGGCGATATGCCTGCACTACATTCTTCATGCCGCTGGGTGTAAAGCTGCCGTTTTGCTGAGGTGGAACGTTCTGGTTGTAGACCAGTTCGGCTTTTTTCTGACGCTGGGCGAAGATGTTGCTTTCCTCATCAAGCCGGCGACTGGCCTCCCAATATGTATGGCTAGCGAACAACCCCCCGATAAGGATAAGCACCGCGAATACATAAAGCGCCCGGCCGATTTGCCACGCAACATAAGGCTTGCGTTGAACGAAGGGGGCATACTGGTTGGCAGGGCTCTTACGTGCCAGATATGCCAACCATATGGGTTCGGCGAAGCGCAGATCTTCCGTGTATTTCACATGCAACGCCTCGGCCAGATTGCGCATGGGCAGAAACGTATAGTGGATCAGTTCGCTGTCTGGACAGAGCGCACGGAACTGTTCCACTTCGGATTCGCTGCACAGCATGACAATATGCAGTACATCGGTACGCTCTATGGCGCGTAAGCTGGCAAGGAACTGGCGAGCGCGTGCGGATTCAGCTGCCAGCTGGTTAGCTTGGCCCTTTACGGTGTCGTCTTCCAGTACCATCAGGCGCGAGAAACGCATTGCACCGTTCGCCAGATAGGTCTGGCGCAGGCCACTGGTATTTTGCCGGCTGACAACCAGTACACGTGGTGGAAGGCCGGTAATGCGGTGGGCGTGTTGCGCAGTCAGTAACGAGACCGAGTAGATGCCAACGATATAGGCTTCTTGCTGTACCAATACATTTAGCCACATGTCCAACGGTGCCGGATTACTGGCGGCGGTGAACATGATACGGTCATCCCGGCGACCTTCTTCCTCGCGGCCCTGGTGTGCCGTACTGTGATACTGTGAGGCCCGATAGAGTTGGGCCAGGCGCCGCGCCACCAACTTACGACGGTCCCTCGGGTTGACGTGGGGTACGGTTTCGACCCGGCAGTCTTCCTCCTGCAGATCGAACAGAATGTACCAATGTGCCTTGGTAGCCTTTGCAGCAAATTCGGTGAATGCGGCCACGCCTTCTTCGTTCGCACGAAAGCTTGCTTCCTGCTGGATCAGGCCAGACTGGGTCTGCCATATGCTCAGATTGGTGTCGCTCAGGAATAGAAAGTAGCTGCGGTACGTCATATCAGAATTTGATCTTGGTAAGCAGGTCGTAAATCGGGCCAAGCACAGACAACATGACCGAGCCCAGCAGGAAGCCAAGCACCACCGTCATTGTCGGTTCGATCATGGCTTGAATACGCTCGATCGATTCCTTGACATCCCGGTTATAGAAATAGCTGACATTTGCCAGCGCGTTGTCCAGCGCGCCAGTGCTCTCCCCTACACGCAACATACGGATCACCAATGGCGGAAATAGTCGTACCCGCTCAAAACTGCTGGCGACACCTTGTCCTTCGCTGATCTGTCCACGCACCTCACGCAAGCCTTGGGCCATGAAGGTGTTATCCACCACACCTTCCAGAATCTGAATGCTCTCCAGAATAGCGATGCCTGCGCCGTACATGAGGGCGAAGTAATTGGCAAAACGGGCCAATACAATTTTTTCCAGTACCGGACCGAGATAGGGCAAGCGCAGTTTTAGACGATCGGCCCGTAATTGGTAGTTCGGGTCACTGACCTTCCACGCCCACCATAGGAGGAATGGGGTAGCCAGGACGATACCGACAATCCATGGCTGGTCGGTAAGGATGTGTGAAAGGGTGATCAAGAGCTTGGTATTCCACGGCAGCTCTTGCTGCATGTTCTGGATGAACCCGGCTAGCTTGGGCACGAGCCAGCCCAGCAGGAACCCGATGACCAGCAGAATGATGGAGCCGACAAACAATGGATACATCAGCAGTTTGCGGGTTTGGGCTGAAAGTTCGTCCTGCCACTTCAAGGTTTCGACGAGATTCTTTAATACTTCTGGCAACCGTCCGCTGCTTTCGCCTGCCTGAATCAGATTGACGAATACGTTGGAAAACACCAGCGGGTGCTGCGCCATGGCTTGGGACATCTGTTTGCCGCCTTCGATGTCCTCGATAAGGTTGGCGACGATCTCTCGGAAATAGCCATGGTCCAGACTGTCACGCAGGTCGCCAAGGGCTTCAAGCAGCGGCACACCGGCCCGGGTCAGTTGTTCCATATGAAAGCTGAAAGTGATCAGCTCGCTGCGGGCAATTTTCTGCTTGTTGAAGAGGCCAGTTCGGGCACGGACTGCTTTGGCATCGATCAGGTCCAGGCCCAGGCGGGTCAGACGCGCTTCCAGGTCGACAACATTGCTGGCTTCCAACCGTCCGCGGTTATGTCTGCCTGATTGGTCGATGGCGCGGTATTGGAATTGCATCAGATGCGATCCGTCAGATCGACCACCCGAGCGATTTCATCGAGTGACGTTATGCCTTCCAATACCCTGCGAATAGCATCCTCCGCCAAGGTACGGAACCCTTTTTCGATCGCGCGCAGGCGGATTTCCCGGGTGGTGGAATGATGCGCAATGAGTTCGTCCAGCTCTCCGTCAAATTTAAGGATTTCCAATATGGATAAGCGGCCTTTGTAGCCCTGGTTGTCGCACTTTGCACAACCCTGTGGCTGGTAAAGCGTCAAGCTTGGCGTGTCATCCATGCCCAGGATGTGACGCTCGAAGTCGTCCGCTTTCTTGCTGACCTTGCAATGGGAGCAGAGCTTACGCACCAGCCGCTGTGCGACAACGCCGATGATGTTACCTGCCAGGATGTCGGGTAGTACGCCAATGTCGAGCAATCGGGGAATCGCGCCTACAGCGGAGTTGGTGTGCAGGGTGGAATAGACCTGGTGCCCCGTCATGGCGGCGCGAAATGCCATTTCGGCGGTGTCCTTGTCACGTATTTCGCCCACCAGGATGATGTCCGGATCCTGCCGCATCATCGATCGTATGCCACTGCTGAAGTCGACCTTCTCGCTGACGGAGGTCTGACGGATCATCGGCAGCGGGTATTCCACCGGGTCTTCCAGGGTCATGATGTTGACCCCTTCGCTGTTGATATGGCTGAGTATGGAATACAGCGTGGTGGTTTTGCCTGACCCAGTCGGCCCGGTCACCAGAATGATGCCTTCAGGGCGGGCGATCATCAGCTTGAGCAGATGAAGATTGTCGTCCGGCAAGCCAAGCTGTTCCAGCGGCACCAGCCCCTTATGCCGGTCCAGAATCCGCAGCACTACATTTTCGCCATGTACGGTGGGCTGGGCGGCGACACGGAAGTCGAGTTGGCGGCCTGAAATACCCAGTGAGATACGTCCATCCTGTGGTGCGCGTGTCTCGGCGATATTCATGCCCGACATCACCTTCAGCCGTACCACCATGGCGGGCCAGTAGGTTCTGTGCAGGCTGCGTATCTGTCGCAATACACCGTCAATACGGTAACGGATACGTACGAACCGTTGCTCGGGTTCGAAATGCACGTCTGATGCGCTGCGATGTACTGCATCGGCCAATAGCGCGTCGATCAGCCGGACGACGGGCTGGCTGTATTCGGCATCGATATTCGACAGGCTGACATAGTCGATCTGCCCGGTTTCAATTTCATGCAGGATGCCGTCGATGGACAGCTCGAACCCGTAATACTGGTCGATGGCGCGAATGATGTCGGCTTCTGCCCCCAGCATCGGCGACAGCTCGTAGGTATTCCGCAGTAGCGCGCGCACTTGGTCAAGCGCGACCAGATTGTTCGGGTTGACCATCGCCACCGTCAGCTTCTTGGTCTCAGTGTCCAGCGACAGCGGCAGCATCAGATTACGTTTGGCGACATCCTTTGGGATCAGTGCGATTGCGTTAGCGGTAGGCAGTACATGTGAAAGGTCGACGGACTCTTGGCCGAGGTTCTCTGATAGCGATTCACGCAGGGTGGCATCGGAAACAAAGCCAAGCCTTACCAGTTCCTTGCCCAGCTGGGAGCCCGATTTCTTCTGCTCGGTAAGCGCAATGCGCAACTGGTCGGAGCTGATAACCCCTTTGACTACCAGCAGTTCACCAAGTGGGAGCTTTTTGGGCGCCTGGCTCATGGCGAGCCCAGTGATTTCAAACGCTGGACTGCCGCTATCAGGTCGAAACTCGCCGGTTTCTTTTCCGCTAAGTCGAGCGCACGCTGGTAATAGGTGCTGGCGAGGCGGCGTTCGCCGAGCGCGTCGAGGCTGACAGCCAGGTTATAGGCATGGTCAGGCTGTTCCGGGTCAGCGTTATGGGCTTTGAAATAATAATCCTGCGCTTCACGCCAACGGCCCTGCTTGGCCAGGAGACTGCCCATGGCCGCGGCGACATCGGCGCCAGGGCGTTCTGCATAAAGGTGCTTCAGCCGGCTTTCGCTGTCTTCTGTGCCGTTATCCTGTGCCAAGCTCGCTAAGGCGGCTTGCGCCAAAGCATCGTGTGGGTTGTCGCTAAGCAGGCGTTGGTAGATGGCTCGAGCATCGCCAAAACGACCTTGTTTGAGCGCAACAGCAGCCAGCCCAAGCAGCGCATCACGGTTTTTGGGTTCCTGGCCTAACTGTTGGCGGTATAGCTGGCCTGCTCGGACATAATCACCCTGCTCGAATGCCTGATAAGCCTGACTGACCAGGACTGCGACACCGGTCTGTGGGGGGGTGCGTACGAATCGGACATCCTGACCTGAAAGCAGCGACGGTATGGGTTCGATAATGCTCGCCCTGTCTTTTGGCTTGCTTGGTTGTGGTGGTTTAGGGGTACGTGCCGGACGTGGTTTGGCGAGTTCGGCTGTATGCGCCTCAACTTTGGGTGTGACGGGTTCCTCTGCCGTTTGTGGTGCTGCAGTTGCTTCTGGTGTTGCGGCTTCAGGTGATGTGGTGGCAGCCGGAGTTTCCGGTTCGGCACTCAGTTGCGCCGTATCAGTACTGGCTATGGGTGTTTCGGGCGGTGGTGCTGGCGTTGGCGCGAACAGCCCGCTTGTTTGCTGCTGGCTTTGCAACCACCAGAGCCATGCGCCTGCAGCGCAGAAACTGATCACCATGAATACGGCAATCAGTATCAGTCGGGATTGGCGTTTTACGTGGGGGCGGGTTTGCGGCGGAGGTGAGCTGGCAGCAGCCGGTGTTGCGGGCTGTGGTGGAGTCACTGTTGGAATGGGCTCGGCCGGGGCTGCCCTGCTGGACGCAGGAAGTGGTGAAGCCGTCTTTTCCTCGTGAACTGCGAGTGCGACTGGGGCGGGTTCGAGAGGCTCCTCAGTTTCGAAGCTGATACTTACTGATTCGGCGGGTTCGGGTTGTGTCAATGCCAGCCCGGGTATAGCGGCAATGTCTGCATCCGGCACGTGTACATCTTGCAATAATGGTGGGGTTTCCTGTGCTTCAGTTTCCTGAGGGGCCGGTTCGGGTTCCGCCAGGCTGAGGCTACTGTAGCTTGGTTCGGCTGGTGGTAGCGAGGCAGCTGGAGCTGCTGCAGGCTCGCTTGATTCTTCGATAGGTTGAAGGTCGAGCGAAGGGAAGACTTCTGCGGTTTCAGTGTCGCTGGCGGGCGGTGTTGCTTCGGGTGTTGGCGCGTTATCACCAGCCTCGCTGGCTTGTTGTTTCAACCGCTTGGCTTCTTCGGCTTTTTTCAGGGCATCCAGCAGCAAGCTCATAAGCGGGTCTCTAACGAGCAGTCAGACCGTTTTTGAAGACAGAAATCTCGTCGGCGGGGCTATTGAAGAAGTCCTCTTTGGGCAGGTACTGCCGGTACTCCTGAAGGTCTCCATTCAGACTTGGGTCGCGTATCACGACGGGGCGCATGAAAATCACCAGTTCGGTTTTACCTGCGCTGTCATCGCGGTAGCTGAACAAATCGCCAATCCCCCAGGGCAGGCGTGAAAGGAAAGGCCAGCCGGTCCTACTTGTGTTGATGTTGTCCTGTATCAAACCGCCGAGTATGGCCATCTGCCCATCTGCGAGCTTAAGGGTGGATTCCAGTTCGCGAACCTGGATTTCCGGTACCAGGTTCTCCACCTCGCCCCCCATCAACCGTATTGCCGGGTCGGACCTGTAATCGGTGATGCGCGAAATGGTAGGGCGTACATTGAGCGAGACCATGGCATTTTCACCTATCTGCGGTGTAACGCTCATGACGACGCCGACGGGTACGGTACGGATCTCCGATGTGTATTCCCGTCGCGCGGGGCTGTTATCCGTGGCTTCTGTGACTTCCAGCTTGACGTTGAAATAGACGCGCTCATCCACCACTTTCAAGAGTGCAGTCTGGTTGTTCAACGCCATAATCTTCGGGCTGGACAGCACCTTGGTCTTGCCGAATTGCTCCAACAGCTTGATGGTGCCGGTGAAGTCAGCACCGTTCAACAGACTGCTGGCGGCTTTGGTGTAGGTCAGCGTTGTCAGCGGCACAGCAGCGAACTTGTTTGCTGTCAGGCTCTGGTTGAAGGTAAGGCGATTGTCCTGCGTTTTGAGAATGCTCCAGTCAATCCCAGCCTGATACTGATCCCCCAGAGTGACCTCCACGATCGTAGCTTCGATCAGCACCTGCCGGCGCGCACCGGCACTTACGCGATCGAGGAGCTCCTGTACTTTGGCATGCTCGCGACTGGTGGCATTGACGGTGACGACGCCGGTTTCAGGGTGGATGAATACATCGATGCCAGTCTGATCTGTTTCTGTGGCCTGTGTCTGAGCATTGTTGCCGATCACCATTGAAAGCAGCTGGGGAGCGCCACTCCCGGCCTGGGCGACGGCCTGGGCAGCTTTCAGCCGGTCTTCCTGCTTGCGTCGTTCACTTTCAGCTTTCTGATCTGCTAGTTCTGCACTTCTTGCTTGGTTTTCCTTCAGTTCCTGTGCTTCTCGTTCGCGTTTCTCCTGTGCGCTGGCACGCCGGCTGGAGGTGATCAGCTCACGGATGTTTTCTCCCAGCCGTTCCCAGAATTTGTTCTCCGCCACATTGCTGACTTCGGTGTTTGAGCTATTGCGCGCTTCGCTTGCCCCCCCACTGCCGCTGCTACTGGCTGCAGAACCACCGGCTGAGGCGACGGATGTTGATATCGAGACCTTACCTTGGGCGCTGCGTGCAACATTTACATAGTCGATGTTGTAACTTTTGATGTAGGGGGTATCGGGCAGTACCGCCAATACGCCGCTCTCCAGCGTATAGCGCACGTCTACCTGGCGGGCGACCCTGTCCAGGATTTGCGGCAGCGTCTGATTCAACGCATTCAGGGTGACATTGCCCTTGATCAGCGGGTGGATATCCACATTCAGCTTGGCATCACGTGCCAAAGCGAACAGCAGATCGCGTACCGGTACATTGCTGACGACGACACTATACGTATCTGCCCTGGCATTGGCGGAAGGCGGTGGGAGAAAGTTGGGGCGATCTACCGTGGGTGGAAGGTCCTGGGGCCGAGGGGCTGGCGCTTGAGCGTGGCGACCCGGGGCCACCGATATCGGATGTGTGGCGCAACCGGCAATGACGAGCGGGGCGATCAGCACGAGATGTCGCATTGCGTTTAGGTGCCCTATGGTGTGTGTGAATTCCTGAGTGGTCACATTAAGTCCAGTATAGAACTGGCTGATTTATAGGTAAGTCTCACTCTCTCCACATTTCGGAACGTATTCCACCAATGCTGCGTAGCAAGGGATGATCCCGCCGTAATTCCTCAGGCAGCGTAGCGAGGGCATGGGCCGCGCTGGTACGGTCGGCGAACACGCCATAGCTCAACCCGTAATAGGGCACGCCATTTCTGTTGCTGGTTGGGTATAGGTAAAGTGCATCGATCGGCAGCTTGCGGGCCGCTTGTGCCAGAAAGTTGGCCAGTTCCTTGCGGGCGTCACGCGGGGCGGCGGAAAGTAATACTGTGTAGTGTTCGGCCGATTGCCGGCTCATGACATTGCGGCTTTCTTCCAGGCGCATCTGGAACAAGGATTCCGGCGCTTGTGGGTTGACGGGCGCTGCCTGAACCGGGGGTGTTGGTTCTGGTTTATTCACCGCGGGTTCTGGCTGTGATGTCGGTATCGATACGGCGGTCTGCGGTGTTGCCTCTGGCTTGATGGCGGGAGTGTGTGCTTGGAGAGGCTTGAGTTTGACGAATGTAGATTTGATGGGTTGATTGGGTAGGGTCAACCAGTGTGCGCCAGCAGCACCGGTCAGCAAGCCCAGCAACAGGATGCTGAATGTCATGGCAGGTCTGTGCCAAAGCTTGCGTGAGCGTTGGCGGAACTTGCTGTCTTTGATGGCGGCGCGCGCTTCCGATGTTCCTACCTGGTGCTGGCCAGCTGAGAAAGCGGAAATCAAGGCTTTGTCTGCGAGGATATTGATTCTGCGGGTCAGTCCCTCAGACTCCGTCGCGATCAGCTTTTCGGCTTGTGAGGTGAAAATATCAGGGCCCCGGTAACCTGCCGTACGCATACGGAACATCAGGTATTCGCCGACATCTTTCTGGCGCAATGGGGCGAGCTGAAAGCTATGGGTAATACGCTCACGCAGTTGCCGCATATGTTGCTCGGCCAACTTGGCATCGAGTTCAGGCTGGCCGAAGAGGACAATCTGCATCAGCTTATGGTGGCCGTGCTCCAGGTTGGAAAGCAGGCGGATTTCCTCCAGGCTCTCGACCGGCATGGCATGCGCTTCATCGATCAGAATAACCACTTGCCGGCCTGCGGCGTAACGGGCTATCAACGCATTCTGCAAGGCACGGATAGGAATGCGGTTATGGGCATGGGCAAGGTCCAGTTTCAACTCATCAGCAATCGTCAGCAGGATCTCGTCGCGGCTTAAGCTCGGGTTTGCCAGATAAGCCAGCTCGATATTGGCAGGCAGGCGTTCCATCAGTACCCGGCAAAGCATGGTTTTGCCGGCACCGACTTCACCGGTTACTTTGACCAGCCCCTCTCCATGCAAAATGGCGTATTGGAGTGCCTCGAGCGTCGCGCCGCGTTCAGCGCCCTGGTAGAAGAATTCGGTGTGGGGGGTAATGCGAAATGGGGGCTCAGCCAGCCCGAAATGCTCAAGGTACATCAGCTTTCCCATCCCTCTGCGTTTGGCCGCTCAATCTGCTGTAGAGCGTTGTCCGGTTTAATCCAAGCAGCTTGGCTGCTTGGCTCATGCTTCCGTTTGCCAGTTGTAGTGCGGCCTGGATAAATGCCTGTTCTTGTTCAGCCAGCCATTGGTCAAGCTTGAAGTCACGACTGTTGGCCAGCTTTTGTTGAATCCCCGATACATTTGCGGTGTTGCCCGGTTCTGCAAAATCCATATCCAGCTCTTCACGTAGTTCAGCGCTGCTCACCTGTTGACCGGGGTATTTGGCAAGCAGGCGGATCGTGATATTGCGCAGTTCACGTACGTTGCCGGGGAAGCTGTAGCGCAGCCAATCCCGGCTGGCTGCGTCATCAAGACGAAATGGCGCGCAGTGCAACTGGTCGGCATAGCGCGTCAAGAAGTGTTTTAGCAGCAGTAGGCGGTCCTCGCCCAACTCCCGAAGCGCTGGTGTCTCGATATTCAATACAGAAAGCCGGTGATAAAGGTCACTACGGAATGCGCCACTACGGGCCAGACTGCGTAGATCACGGTTTGTTGCGGCTACGATGCGGGCATGGCTGTGGCGGCCTTGCGTTTCGCCTAACCGTTGAAAGTCGCCGTTTTCCAACACACGTAATAGCTTGGCTTGCAGCCCCAAGGGCAAGTCGCCTATTTCGTCGAGGAAAAGCGTGCCTTCGCCGGCTTCTTCAAAGTAACCCGCTTTCGCTGTCTGGGCGCCGGTGAATGCGCCCTTTGCATGCCCAAACAAGGTGGCTTCAATCAGGCTTTCCGACAGCGCTGCACAGTTGAGCGCCAAACAAGGGGCGTTGGCGCGGGGCGAAGCTGCGTGTAAGGCCTGGGCTACGGCCTCCTTGCCTGATCCTGATTCGCCACAGATCAAAACGGGGAAGGGCGCACTCGCAAACTGATATACCTGACGCCGCAGTTTTTCCATGGAGGCACTGCACCCCAGCAGGCCATCGACAAAGACCTGTGGCGCGATGACAGCATCGGCGCTGCGCCAATTCAGGGCCTGGAATAACAAAGCCCTGATTTTTCCTGGTTCTGCAGGTTTGGCGATAAAGTCGATGGCCCCCAAGGTACGTGCATGTCGAGCTTGCTGCTCACCCGTCTGGCCTGATAGTGCAAGGATTTGCAGGTCGGGACGTAGTGCCTTTAACTCGACAATAAGGCGAAAGCCTTCATCGGCATGGTGTGTATCGGGCGGCAGGCCAAGGTCAACCAGTGCTAGTGCTGGCAGGAAACCGGGTTGGCTGATCAGCGAAACTGCTTCGGGTCGAGATGCTGCACTACGGACATCAAACTCATTTGAAAAGACAAGGCCCAGGGTTTCTCGGATCAATGGGTCATCGTCAACCAGTAGCAGTCCGGGTTTGGGCATAGGCATAGTCACTAGTTTCTAGTCGACATACGTTTTCAGGTCGAGCCAATCCGCGTTGGATTAGGCGGTATTCAAAAGAACCTTCAGGTTTTGTTCCCAGCGCTAAGAACCTGTTCATGATTGATGGCGATCAACCATCATTGACGTAATGCAGTGGTGCGGAAATGCGGGCATTCAAGTTGTAGTAAGGGTGCGGGACGAATGCTTTTAATTGCAACCGCGCAGCAAAACTCATTAGCCTAAGACCGGTTTTACACCACAGTCTTATTTCAAATACAGCCCCAGGTTGAATTTGTGCCATTCGTCACCATATTGCTGATGGATTGGCGGTCTTCATGGTTGCGTGAGGTCAGGGCAGTTATGCTAGGTATAAATACCTTTTCTGATAGATATTTAGTGCTAATTGATGCTGAATTACCGATTGAACCGTAGTATCGACTCGGATTAACTCTGTAATGGTGCGATAATGTTGTCGCACTGCAACATGAACGGTTAACCCGAATTGGTGTCGTAATCACCCTTAACCTAAAATTCTTTCCCCATTTAATGCTATTAAGCGCTTCCCCCGTGCCTGCAGATCCTCTTGTCGAGATCGACAACGTTACTTTTGCCTATGACAGCCGTACCATCCTGAAAGGAATCAGTTTATCGATTCCCAAAGGCAAGGTTGTTGCCATCATGGGTGGCTCCGGTTGCGGGAAGACCACGCTTTTACGCCTGATGGGCGGCCAGATAAAACCTTCCAAGGGTGAAGTGCGTGTGGCGGGCAAGGTTGTTCGCGAACTGGATTCGGAAGGCCTTTATGCCCTGCGGCGTAAGATGGGCATGTTGTTCCAATTTGGCGCGCTGTTTACCGACATGTCGGTATTCGACAATGTGGCTTTCCAGATGCGGGAGCATACAGATCTGCCGGAAAGCATGATCCGTGACCTTGTGCTGATGAAGCTGCATGCGGTGGGTCTGCGCGGTGCCGCGAAGCTCATGCCGTCTGAATTATCGGGTGGTATGGCGCGGCGAGTGGCGTTGGCGCGTGCTATTGCGCTTGATCCGATGTTGATGATGTATGACGAGCCTTTTGCAGGTCTCGATCCGATATCGCTCGGTGTGGTCGGTCAGCTGATACGTAAGCTCAACGATGCGTTGGGTGCTACTTCCATTCTGGTGACGCATGATGTGATCGAATCGTTGCAGATTGTCGATTACATCTATTTCGTCTCGGAGGGCGCTATCGTTGCGCAAGGGACGCCGGACGAGATCCGTGCGAGCACAGAGCCTTTTGTTCGCCAGTTTGTGGGTGGTTTGCCCGATGGGCCGGTGCCTTTCCAGTACCCGGCCAAAGCATATGCGGAAGATTTGATGGGGTTGCAGAATGTTTGACTGGCTTAGTGCCCGCATTCGTGGTGTCGGCGCGCCAGCTGTCGATGCCCTGATCAAGCTGGGTTTTGGTTTTCGTTTCTTCAGTGCAGTGCTTTGGCACTCCGCTACCGCGTTTCGCCGGTTCAACCTGATCATCCGTGAGGTTTATTTCACGGGCGTCTTATCGTTGGTGATCATTCTGGTGTCCGGCCTTTTCGTCGGAATGGTGCTGGGCTTGCAAGGGTATGACACGTTGCAGCGTTTTGGGGCTTCCGAAGCGCTGGGCGTTTTGGTGTCATTGAGCTTGTTACGGGAGCTTGGTCCTGTTGTGGCTGGTCTCTTGTTTGCCAGCCGTGCCGGTTCAGCCATTACCGCGGAAATCGGCTTGATGAAAGCCACTGAACAGCTGGCCGCCATGGAGATGATGGCGGTCAACCCGCTGGCGCGTGTTGTGGCCCCACGTTTCTGGGCGGGGGTTATATCGATGCCGCTGCTATCGGCGCTTTTTTCCGCGATGGGTATTCTCGGCGGTTATCTGGTGGGGGTGGTCCTCATCGGTGTCGATGCTGGTTCGTTCTGGGCGCAGATGCAGGCGCAGGTCGATTTCTACAACGATATCGGTAACGGTTTGATCAAGAGCCTGGTGTTTGGCGTTGCTGTGTCTGTGATAGCTGTGTTCGAAGGATTTGATGCGCCACCGACTGCTGAAGGGGTTTCGGGCGCAACCACCCGCACGGTGGTTACCTCTTCACTTGCCATTCTGGGTCTGGATTTCATCCTGACCGCTTTTATGTTCCGAGGTGTTTGATGAATCGCCGCTTCTACGACTTTTGGGTCGGCTTGTTTGTAATTCTGGGCTTGGCTGCTTTGGCATTCCTGGCTTTGCGGGTCAGCAATGTTTCTTCGTCGGCGGGCCATGCCACTTACCGGGTTACCGCGTCGTTTGACAATATCGGTGGCTTAAAGGCCCGGGCGCCGATAAAAAGTGCTGGTGTGTTGGTAGGCCGGGTTGCCGGTATTCAGCTGGACCCAAAAACGTATCGCGCTAATGTAATTATGGATCTGGAACAGCAGTACCAGTTCAGTAAAGACAGTTCAGCCGAGATTCTGACTGCCGGTATTTTAGGTGACCAGTACATTGGTCTGTCGCCCGGTGCAGAGGAGGAAATGTTAAAAAATGGTGATCGAATCAATCTGACTTCATCAGCAATTGTGTTGGAACAGCTGATTAGTAAGTTTATGTTCAGCAAGGCTGCGGAAAGTCCCTCCGAGGCGAAATCCGCCCAATAACAGGAAATGATAATGCGTAGATTTTTTGGTTTTATCTTATTGCTTACAGGGCTGACGGCAACAGCGTCAGAAGTGCCTGCGCCAGAGCAGTTGGTGCGTACTACCAGCAAGGAAGTGCTGGAAGTCGTCAAGAAGGAAAACCTGTCGCCCGCCGACAAGCGTTTCCGTGATCTGGTGGAAGCCAAAGTGCTGCCAAGTTTTGATTTCAATCGATTGACTGCATTGGCTGTCGGCAAGTACTGGCGTCAAGCCACGCCAGACCAGCAGGCAGCACTGGCGCGCGAGTTCCGTGCGCTGTTGATCCGTACCTATTCGACCGCGATTGGCGCGAACAAGGTACAGGATATCAACGTGAAGCCGGTCAAGATGGCTGATACGGATACTGATGCAACAGTGCGTACAGAAGTGGTCACCACAAGCGGCCAGCCTTTCCCAATCGACTACCGTCTGCTGAAAACAAAGGATGGTTGGAAGGTCTATGACGTCGCCGTTGAAGGTGTCAGCCTGGTAACCAACTACCGCACTAGCTTTGGCCAGACCATACAGAAAGATGGTATTGATGGCTTGATCAAGGCGTTGGTTGATCGTAATGCAGCGCAACCCGCAAAAACATCGGCCAAGTAAATGACAGCAGTGATAGCCTTGAATGGTGGGTTGGTACTGGATTCGATCTGCCGTATCGAGAGAGAGTTTGCTGATCAGCTTGGTCAGTCTACTCTGGTAGTGGACTTGGCTGGCGTCAGTGAAGTTGACTCGACGGCAATCAGCTTGCTCTTGCAGTGGCGGCGTCAAGCCGTCGCTGCGAAGCGGCAATTGCAGTTCCGTAACCCGCCTGCCAGCCTGCTAAGCTTGGCCGCGTTGTATGGGGTCGAGGAATTTCTGCAATTTTTGAACGATTAAGTTGGCTCGTTGTTTACGCCGTCGACTTACTGGATGCCTATGCGTTCCTCCCTACCCCTGCTGCTGAGTCCCCTTCTGCTTGTGGCCTGCGCCACGCCTGCCAACCATTACGATCCGCTTGAGTCCGTCAACCGCAAGATATATGCCTTCAATGTCGCTGCCGATAAGGCGGTGCTCAAGCCGGTGGCGCGTGGGTACGTTGCGGTTACGCCCGGTCCGGTCCGTACGGCGGTAGGCAATTTCTTCGGAAATTTGGGCGATGTCTACATTGGCTCGTCCAATTTTCTGCAAGGTAAATGGAAGCAAGGGACGACTGACTTTGGACGCGTTATTTTCAACACCACCCTGGGTTTGGGTGGTTTGATTGATATCGCCTCCATGGCGCCGGGCTTGCCTAAGCATAACGAGGACTTCGGTCAGGTGCTTGGGCATTGGGGGGTAGGGTCAGGCCCTTATCTGATGGTGCCTTTCCTTGGCCCAAAGACCCTGCGTGATACCACAGACTATTTCGGCAGTTACTACCTGTCTCCCAACCGTTACTTGCACGATCCTGCGGTTGAGAACAGTTTGACTGCCTTGAATATGGTGGAAACGCGGGCGCAATTGCTGCCGGTGGAGCAGACCATGCGTGAGGCTGCATTTGGCGACGAATACGCTTTCATTCGCGATAGCTATTTGCGGCGTCGTTATAGTCTCGTGTGGGATGGACAAGCTCCGGCGCCGTTGCAGCTGGGGGATAAAGTGGAACTGGACGATGATGATGAGATTGACGTGAAGAATCTCGATATGTCCGGCGTTGAAAAGAGTGAAGCCAAAGGTGCGGCTTCGCAAAGTCCACCCAAACCTTGAGTTTGTCATTACAAAGCGGCCGGTTGGCCGCTTTGTATTTTGCTGCTTTCAGTTGGGAATTTGTTTAAGTCTATTTTTGACTGTGCTCTGCGGTAGCCCCAATTACGCAGAGCGATAACTAGACAGCCAGTGTGTTCGTGACCAATCCTGAACAGCATCTTCATGGATGACACATCAAAATCCAGGTAATTGCTATCAACAAATCTCACGTTGATGGAACCTAGGTACAATCCCGCCTTTCCGATTCGATTTGCCTATGTCTGCTGCCATCCGATTTTCCGCCGTCAAGAAACGCTTTGGGGAACTTGAAGCGCTCAAGGGCATCGATCTCGAGGTGCGCGAGGGCGAGTTCTTTGCTTTGCTTGGCCCAAATGGTGCAGGCAAGACCACCTTGATTTCTGTATTGGGTGGGTTGACCCGGCCTGATTCTGGTTCGGTTACCGTAATGGGTAGCAATGTGCAGGCGGATTACCGGGCTGCGAGGCGCAAAGTGGGCATTGTGCCGCAGGAACTGACTTTCGACCCCTTCTTCACTGTGCGTGAAACCCTGCAGTTCCAGTCGGGTTATTTTGGTCTGCGCCGTAATGAAGCCTGGATTGATGAGCTATTGGCAAATCTAGGGCTGGCTGATAAGGCGCATGCCAATATGCGGGCCCTGTCAGGTGGTATGAAACGGCGGGTGATGGTGGCCCAGGCCTTGGTCCATAAACCGCCAGTCATTGTGTTGGATGAGCCGACAGCTGGGGTGGATGTTGGATTGCGGCAGACCTTGTGGGCATTTATCCAGCGCTTGAATGCGGATGGCCACACCATCGTGCTGACTACCCATTATCTGGAAGAAGCCGAGATGCTTTGCAACCGTATCGCCATGCTCAAGCATGGGGAGTTGGTGGCGTTGGATGACAAGGCGACGTTGATTCAGTCGCACACTGCTCGCATGCTTTCGTTACGCTTGTTCCCTGATGCTTTGCCTGCTGCTTTGCAACCTCTACTGGTGGCAGAGCAGGATGGCGCTTATCACCTGCGCCTGGATGACTACAACACCTTGGAAGGGATTCTGGCGCTGTTGCGCGAATCGGGCGTCGGCGTGCGGGATATTGAAATCGTGAAGCCCGATCTGGAGTCGGTCTTCCTCGACGTAATGGGAAGGAAAGCTGGGTGAGCCACTGACGCGAACCCGCTTTGCCGGTGTTCCCTGTCCACGGTCTGCCCCACATCGCTATGCAAGGCTTTTATACCCTGTTCTACAAGGAAATCCTGCGCTTCTGGAAGGTCAGTTTCCAGACCGTGGCGGCACCGGTTTTGACCGCGATGCTGTATCTGTTGATCTTCTCCCATGTGCTGGATTCACATGTCCAACCCTACCCAGGGGTTCGTTACACGGCCTTTCTGATACCGGGGTTGGCCATGATGTCGATTCTGCAGAACGCGTTTGCCAATACGTCCAGCAGCCTGATTCAGTCGAAGCTGACTGGTAATATCGTATTTATCCTGTTGCCACCCCTTTCACGGCTGGAATTCTTCCTGGCTTATATCCTGGCGGCGATTGTGCGTGGCTTGGCTGTTGGTGTGGGTGTATTGCTGGTGACCAGTCTGTTGGCATTGCCGGCGTTTAAGTACCCCTTATGGATACTGGTATTTTCGCTCCTGGGTTCCGGCGTGCTGGCGGTGCTTGGCATGATTGCCGGCATCTGGGCGGAAAAATTTGATCAGCTGGCGGCGTTTCAGAACTTCATCATTGTGCCGCTGACCTTTCTCAGTGGGGTGTTCTACTCCATCCACTCATTACCGGTGTTTTGGTTGGGTGTGTCTCACCTGAACCCCGTTTTTTATATGATTGACGGCTTCCGCTACGGCTTTTTCGGTGTGGGCGATGTTTCGCCCTGGCTGAGTCTGTCTGTAGTTGGCGCCACTTTTGTTGTCCTGACCGCCTTTACCCTGCATCTGCTTCGCACGGGCTATAAGCTCAGGCATTGATTCCGCTTCCCACACGGTTCACCCATCATGGTTACTCCTGAACAAGTTAAGCAATACATTGCTGCCGGCCTTACCTGCGAAGTGCTGGAAGTCAGTGGCGATGGCCATCATTTCGAGGCCATCATCGTCGCCAAGGCTTTCGATGGCCTGCCGCGCATTCGCCAGCATCAAATGGTTTACCAGGTGCTAGGCGAGCGTATGCGCGAGGAGATTCATGCATTGTCGATGAAGACATTCAGTCCGCATGAGTGGAAGAACCGCCCTTAAAATCGCAATGTGCGGTAAGACAGGGGCTTCAGCCTTGGTGAGCTTACTGTGTTGCTGGTGCCATATTGAACTTGGCGCTAGGTAATCCGTTACCCTTGGACCTATTGCGATAATTCAGCTTGGGTAGGGCTGGCCTAGTCAGACTTTTAACTATTCAGTACGACCTTTTGACCGGCGCCTTGCGCCGGATTTCGTTAGAGATTGAACTCCATGGACAAACTTAAAATAACCGGTGGCGCCAGCCTGCAAGGTGAGATTTGTATCTCCGGTGCGAAGAACGCTGCTTTGCCGATTCTGTGCGCCAGCCTGCTGACAGTAGATACGTTGCGACTGACCAATGTGCCGCAGTTGCGCGATGTCATGACTACCCAGAAGTTGCTGCAAGGTATGGGTATGCGGGTGATGACAGACAATGTCCATGAGTTCGAACTGACTGGTTCGCGAATCGATAAGCTCGAAGCCCCTTACGAATTGGTGAAGACCATGCGTGCTTCCATTCTGGTGCTGGGGCCCATGTTGGCACGCTTCGGTGAAGCCAAGGTGTCCTTGCCTGGAGGCTGCGCGATAGGCAGCCGCCCGGTTGAGCAGCACATCAAGGGCCTGCAGGCCATGGGCGCGGAGTTCAATATCGAACACGGCTACATTCATGCCAAAGCCAAGCGCCTCAAAGGTGCCCGCTTCATGACGGATATGGTGACCGTGACGGGTACCGAGAATCTTCTGATGGCTGCTGTGCTGGCAGATGGCGTTACCACGCTTGAAAATGCTGCCCGTGAACCGGAAGTCGTTGATCTGGCCGAGTGCCTGATCAAAATGGGCGCCAAGATTAGCGGCCATGGTACCGATACGATCACCGTTGAAGGGGTGGAAAGACTGCACGGTGCCGAGCACGAGGTCATGCCTGACCGGATCGAGACCGGCACCTTTCTGTGCGCAGTGATGCTGGCCCGAGGCAAGGTGGTGTTACGTAATACGCGCGCTGGTATTCTGGATAGCGTACTGGAAAAATTGCGCGAAGCTGGGGCGTACATCGAAGCGGGTGACGGTTGGATTGCCATCGAGATGCGTGAGCGTCCAAAGGCTGTCAGCCTGCGTACCTTACCCTATCCGGCATTCCCGACCGATATGCAGGCGCAGTTCATGGCGATGAATGCGCTGGCCAGCGGCACAGGTGTGATTACCGAAACCATTTTCGAGAACCGCTATATGCACGTATCGGAATTAGCGCGTATGGGGGCTGACATTCATGTTGATGGCCATACTGCGGTCGTGCAAGGGGTGGAAAAGCTATCGGGTGCTTCGGTGATGGCGACAGACCTGCGCGCGTCGGCTTCCCTGGTAATTGCTGGGCTTGCGGCAGAAGGCGAAACCATTATCGACCGGATCTATCACCTGGATCGTGGCTATGAGCATTTGGAAGCCAAGTTGGGTGGGGTGGGGGCGCAGATCGAGCGTATCCAATAAGACTACGATCTTGCTGCGCAGCCGTGATCAGGGCTCATGTGCTGCTCGAAAGCCCCCGCAAGGGGGACGCCGAACTGCTAGGGTGCTTCGCACCAAGAAGTTCGCAGCCTCATGTACCTAAGTACATTCCGGTTTCTGCGCTAGGCTTTACCCTGCTGACAGCTGCTCGCGACAGATCGTGAACAGATTCTGAGAATAGGGCATGCATATGAGTGTCGAATCTGATCTGATTAATCACTTCTATACGGCTTTTCAGCAGCGCGACTGGGCGACGATGGCGGCGTGTTATCACCCGGATGTGCAGTTTTCCGACCCTGTCTTTATCGACTTACGTGGGCGGCAGCCCGCTGCCATGTGGCGCATGTTGCTGGAGAGCGCCAGTGAGCTGTCCGTCAGCTTCTCTTCGGTTGAGGCGGAAAATGGGCAGGGCTCGGCCAGTTGGGTGGCGATCTATCCTTTCTCTCAAACCGGCCGATTAGTAGAAAACCATATGCATGCCCAATTTGAGTTCCGCGATGGCTTGATCTGGCGACACCGTGATCGATTCGACTTCTGGGCATGGTCCCGCATGGCATTGGGGCCAACCGGCTTACTACTAGGCTGGACGCCGTTTCTACGCAATAAAGTACGTAAAACTGCGCAACAAAGACTGGCGCGGTTTACCGACAAGCACCCGGAATACCGTTGATTCGCAGCATGCTTAGCTAGATATTGACTAGACAACTTTCTGGGTGATTTGTCTAAGTGTCTGATAGGGATGGGATTTATCTTTTCCTGTTTGGTAGACAACTAATGCTCGCCAGATGCTCATCAGGTGGGCATAATTCAGGCTCTGCTGTTTGTTGCACCACCCATGATTACCATCGCCTTGTCCAAGGGACGCATTTTTGAAGAGACGGTGCCGCTGTTAGCTGCGGCAGGCATTGTTCCAGCCGAAAACCCAGAGAGCTCACGCAAGCTGATTCTGAGCACCAACCGTGCGGATGTACGCTTGGTGATCGTGCGTGCGACCGATGTGCCCACCTATGTGCAGTATGGTGCCGCCGACCTGGGCATTGCTGGTTACGATGTTCTGTTGGAACACGGTTGTGCCGGGTTGTATCAGCCTCTGGATTTGCAGATTGCTGCCTGTAAGTTGATGGTGGCGGTGGAGGAGGGGTTTGATTACCACGCTGCGGTCAAGCAAGGGGCGCGTCTGAGAGTTGCGACCAAATATGTCGAGTCGGCCCGTGAGCATTTTGCACGCAAGGGTGTGCATGTCGATCTGATCAAGCTATATGGTTCGATGGAGTTGGCGCCGCTCGTGGGTTTGGCTGATGCCATTGTTGATCTCGTCAGTACTGGGAATACTCTGAAAGCCAACAAATTGGTGGCGGTTGAACATGTGCTTGATGTCAGTTCCCGTTTGGTGGTCAACCCGGCTTCGCTCAAACTGAAACGTGCGGGTGTACAACCGATACTCGACGCTTTTGCCCACGCCACTAACGCTAACCACGCCGAGCATCACCATACGTAGGGTGGCTGCACTTGTGCGCCGGCCCTGTGTCAATATGCACTGGGCAAAGCCCGGTGCCTTGAGTGAATACCTTATGAGACGTCTTTTCAGCACTTCCCCCGATTTCACCAATCAGCTCGACGCCTTGTTGGCGTTTGAAACTGCGCAAACCCCCGAGGTGGACGCAGCCGTCATGCATATTCTGCAAGACGTGAAAATGCGTGGCGACGCTGCGGTTGTCGAGTACACCAATCGTTTTGATGGCTTGTCTGTCATGAGCATGGCTGAGCTGGAGTTGAGTCGCGCTGAACTGGAGGCTGCCTATCACCGGTTATCCAGTGTGCAGCGTGATGCTCTGGAGCTGGCCGCCGCTCGTGTGCGCCGTTATCACGAGAAACAGGTGCAAACGAGCTGGCAATACACTGAGGATGACGGCACGGTGCTAGGCCAGGTTGTCACCGCATTGGATCGTGTGGGGCTGTATGTGCCGGGAGGTAAAGCGAGCTATCCGTCTTCTGTGCTGATGAATGCGATCCCAGCCAAGGTGGCTGGGGTGGGTGAGATCATTGTTGTCGTGCCTACGCCGCGTGGCGAGCGTAACGATCTGGTACTGGCTGCTGCCTACATCGCCGGGGTGGACCGCGCGTATACGATAGGCGGGGCGCAGGCTGTGGCTGCTCTGGCTTATGGCACCGAAACAATCCCGCAGGTTGATAAAGTAACCGGTCCCGGTAACCAGTACGTAGCGGCGGCCAAGCGGGCTGTGTTTGGCGTTGTGGGTATCGATATGGTGGCCGGCCCCAGTGAAATTCTGGTGATCTGCGATGGCAGGACTGACCCGGACTGGGTTGCCATGGATCTCTTCAGCCAGGCGGAGCACGATGAAATCGCCCAGTCGATCCTGCTCTGCCCAGATGTGGCCTATCTCGACCAGGTTGCTGTCAGTATCGAGAGACTGCTGCCGACTATGCCTCGCCAGGACATCATCGCAGCCAGCCTGGGGAATCGTGGTGCGCTGATTCAAGTGCGTGACCTGGACGAAGCGGCTGAGGTCGCCAGCCGGATTGCAGCTGAACATCTGGAGTTGTCGGTTGAAGACCCGTGGGCCTTGCAAGCCAAGATTCGCCATGCCGGTGCGTTCTTCCTGGGGCGTTTTGCCTCGGAAGCTCTGGGTGACTACTGCGCAGGCCCCAACCACGTACTGCCTACTTCACGTACGGCACGCTTTGCGAGTCCGCTAGGGGTTTACGACTTTCAGAAACGTTCCAGCCTGATTTATGTCTCTGAAGCAGGTGCTCAGACACTGGGCAGAGTCGCCAGTGTTTTGGCGCATGGGGAAGGTTTGCCGGCGCATGCCAAGTCGGCTGAATATCGTTTGAAGGATCAAGCATGAGCGCGCAAGACTGGGTACGGCCGGAGATTGCTGCATTGTCGGCCTACCATGTGGCCGATGCGGCGGGTTTGATCAAACTCGATGCCATGGAAAACCCTTTTCCGTTGCCGGAGCCTTTACAGGCCGAACTCGGCCAACGGTTGGCCAAGGCAGCATTGAACCGTTATCCGGACCCGCATGGTGCTGGTTTGCAAAGCAAGCTCAAGACGGCTTTTGCAATGCCAGCCGAGGCCCGCGTGATTCTTGGCAATGGTTCGGACGAGCTGATCACCCTGATCTGCCAAGCCCTGGCCAAGCCCGGTGCGAAATTGCTGGCAGCCGAGCCCTCTTTCGTCATGTACAAGATGAACGCGGTTTTCAGCCGGCTCGAATACATTGGCGTGCCATTGAAAGCTGATTTCACGCTGGATTTGCCCGCTATGTTGGCAGCGATTGGTGCGCATCAACCCGCAGTAATTTTCCTGGCCTACCCGAACAACCCCACCGGTCCCCGTTATGGGCGTGCTGAGGTCGAGGCCATACTCGATGCCGCACCCGGCATGGTTGTGGTGGACGAAGCGTACAGTGCGTTCGCCAGCGACAGTTTTATGGATCTCGCAGGCCGGCACCCTAACCTCGTGGTGATGCGCACGCTTTCAAAGCTTGGCTTGGCAGGCATCCGCCTTGGGTATGCTGCAGGACCAGCCGATTGGATTGCCGAGCTGGAAAAGGTGCGCCCACCCTATAACATCAATGTATTGAGCCAGACAGCGGCGTTGTTTGCGCTGGATCATCTGGATGTTTTCAAGGAGCAGGCAGCATTGTTGTGTACCGAGCGTACGCGTCTCGCAATGGGGTTGAAGGCTTTGCCGGGTATGACAGTTTTTGCATCGGAAGCCAATTTCATTACAGCCCGGGTGCCGGATGCCTTGCGGACCTTTGCTGCTATGAAGGCCGCGGGCATTTTGATCAAGTGCCTGCACGGCAGCCATCCGCTGCTTGAACATTGCCTACGCTTTACTGTCGGCACACCGGCCGAGAACGACAGCGTTCTGGCCGCTTTGCCAAATTGCCTTTGAGATCCAGCCATGCGCCAAGTCACCGTTACCCGTAATACCTTGGAAACCCAGATCACCGTTACGTTGAATCTGGATGGCACAGGCAAGAGCCATTTTGATACCGGTGTGCCTTTTCTGGACCATATGATGGACCAGATCGCTCGCCATGGAATGATCGACCTTGATATCGTCGCCAAGGGGGATTTGCATATCGATGCCCATCATACGGTGGAAGATATCGGTATCACGCTGGGTCAGGCGCTTGCCAAGGCGCTGGGCGACAAGAAAGGCATTCGCCGTTATGGGCATGCCTATGTTCCGCTCGACGAAGCCCTGTCGCGGGTGGTGATAGACCTGTCGGGTCGTCCCGGCCTGAGCTATGGTGTGGAATATACCCGCGCCAGTATTGGTCAGTTCGATGTCGATCTATTCAGTGAATTCTTCCACGGCTTTGTCAACCACGGTATGGTCACCTTGCATATCGATAATTTGAAGGGTGTTAACGCCCATCATCAGGCTGAGACCATCTTCAAGGCTTTTGGTCGTGCGCTGCGTATGGCGGTTGAGTTTGACGAGCGCGCAGCCGGCACTATGCCCTCCACCAAAGGCACGCTCACTGCCTAAGAATCCCCGGAATACATGCTATGAAAATTGCCGTCATCGACTACGGCATGGGTAATCTGCGTTCGGTTACCCACGCGCTGGAGCATGTTGCGCCCAGCGAGGAAATTATCCTGACCCGCGACCCTGCCGTGATTGCCGCCGCGGACAAGGTTGTCTTCCCTGGCCAGGGCGCCATGCGCGACTGTATGCGAGAGCTGGTTGAACGCGGTTTACGCGATGTGGTGCTCGATACCGCGAAGCGCAAACCCTTTCTGGGCATATGCGTCGGAGCCCAACTTTTGTTCGAATTGAGCGAGGAGGGGGGCAATGTTCCCGCCCTTAGCGTCTTTCCCGGGCAGGTTGTGCGTTTTCCTGCCGAACGGATGGTGCAGGGTGAAGAGCGGCTCAAAGTGCCCCACATGGGGTGGAACGAAGTGCGACAAACCCGCTCACACCCGCTCTGGCAAGGCATTCCCTCTGGCGAGCGCTTTTATTTCGTGCATAGTTACTACATGCATACACCAGATGATTCCCTCACCGTGGGGGAAAGCGCTTATCCGTTTACCTTCACGGTGGCGGTAGCCCGAGCTAATATCTTTGCTACTCAGTTCCATCCTGAGAAGAGCCATACCGCTGGGTTGAAATTGCTGTCCAATTTCATTGCCTGGAATGGTGTTGCTTAAGTGGATTTGATTATTTACCCAACCAACTAACTGCCATGCTGATTATTCCCGCCATCGACCTCAAAGACGGTCAATGCGTCCGCCTAAAACAAGGTGAAATGGATTCCGCTGATGTGTTTGGCGACCCTGCAGAAATAGCCCAGCGATGGCTGGAAGCCGGTGCAAGGCGTCTGCATCTGGTCGATTTGAACGGTGCTTTCGCCGGGAAACCCAAAAACCTTGCTGCAGTAAAGGCGATTCTCGATGTTGTCGGGTCGGAAATCCCGGTTCAGCTTGGTGGCGGCATTCGCAACCTCGAAACCATCGATATGTACCTGGAAGCCGGTTTGCGCTACGTCATTATCGGAACAGCTGCGGTGAAGACACCTGGCTTTCTCCATGATGCATGCGATGCCTTCCCCGGCTCGGTCATTGTCGGCCTGGATGCCAAGGATGGCCAGGTCGCGATCGATGGTTGGAGCAAGATTACCGGCCACGATGTGGTGGATCTGGGCAAGCGGTTTGAAGACTATGGCGTTGAGTCGATCATCTATACCGATATCGGTCGCGATGGCATGCTCAGCGGCATCAATATCGAAGCGACGGTACGGCTTGCTCAGGCCCTGACCGTACCGGTGATCGCTTCCGGCGGGTTGACCAACCTCGATGACGTCAAGCGGCTCTGTGAAGTTGAAGGCGAAGGCGTGAGTGGTGTAATCGCCGGTCGTTCCATCTACGAAGGCACATTGGATTTTGCTGCTGCACAGGAATTGGCAGACGAGCTCAATGGCTAAGCCGCCTATCATCAATCTCGATTCCTTACCGGTCCCCGAACACAACGTACATGGCAGCCGGTATGAATCGTTTGATGTCGGCATTAGCAGCCTGATCGGCGCAAGGAAACTCGGTTACGCTCATACGGTGGTCCCGCCGGGCAAGCGTTCCTGTCCATTTCATAATCATTGGGAAGAGGAAGAGCTGTTCATCATCCTGGAAGGCCGGGGTACCTACCGGCTGGGAGAGGAACGGTTTCCTGTTCGCGCGGGCGATGTGATCGCAGCGCCTACCGGCGGTCGGGAAACCGCGCATCACCTGATCAACGATTCTGATGCTGATCTGAAGTACCTCTCTATCAGCACACACTCCCCTACCGAGATTGTCGAGTACCCCGATTCCGGCAAGGTGGGTATGCGTTCTGTGGTGTCTGCTGCTGACGGCAGCAGTGCCACTCGATTTCGTTTCCGCGCGTTGGATGAAAACGGAAAAGTCGACTATTGGGATGGTGAAGACTGAATTCGTTTCATCCCCCCGTTTTACCCTCATGTGATTGCAACTCATGCCGCTCGCCAAACGTATTATCCCTTGCCTTGATGTCACCGATGGCCGTGTGGTCAAAGGCGTTAACTTTGTTGGTCTGCGCGATGCGGGAGACCCTGTCGAAATCGCCCGGCGGTATGATCAGCAGGGGGCGGATGAGCTGACGTTTCTTGATATCACCGCCAGTTCCGATAACCGGGATCTGATTCTCCATATCATCGAAGCGGTAGCCGAGCAGGTGTTTATTCCGCTGACAGTAGGTGGTGGTGTGCGCAAGGTTGAGGATGTGCGCCGGTTACTGAATGCCGGGGCCGACAAGGTAGGCATCAACACTACGGCGGTGACCAACCCACAGGTTGTGGAAGATGCTGCAGGTTATTTTGGTTCGCAGGCGATAGTGGTGGCGATTGATGCCAAGCGTGTCAGCCAGCCAGATGAGCCAGTCCGCTGGGAGGTATTTACCCATGGTGGCCGTAATGCTACCGGGCTTGATGCGGTGTCCTGGGCCTTGGAAATGCAGCGACGGGGTGCGGGTGAAATTCTGCTGACCAGCATGGATAAGGACGGCACCCGGTCCGGGTTTGACCTTGCGCTGACCCGTGCTGTCAGCAATGCAGTGCAGATCCCGGTTATCGCATCGGGCGGGGTTGGCAAGCTGCAGGATCTGGCGGATGGCATCAAACTGGGCCATGCGGATGCAGTACTTGCGGCCAGTATTTTTCATTTTGGCGACCATACAGTAGGCGAAGCCAAGCGATTGATGCGCGAGCAAGGGATAGAGGTACGTTTGTGAGCTGGCTCGACGAAGTTCGTTGGGATGAAAAAGGCCTGGTGACCGCCATTGCGCAAGATGCGAAGACCCAACGTGTGCTGATGGTGGCCTATATGAACCAGGCATCGTTGGCACTGACTGCGGAAACACGCATTGCTCATTATTTCTCCCGGTCGCGACAAAAATTGTGGAAGAAAGGCGAAGAGTCGGGCCACCTGCAGACGGTGAGCGAAATCCGCCTCGACTGTGATGGTGATGTGATCGTTCTGCAAATTACTCAAGCCGGTGGTATCGCATGCCACACGGGACGGGAGAGCTGCCTGTTCCGTAAGCTTGTCGATGGCGCATGGGTGGTGACTGACCCGGTACTGAAAGATCCGACGGCTATTTACACCGCTGCTGGGCAACATGATTGAGCAGTGTACCTCGGTTGAACAAGCGGGCTGGCTGAACTTGCGCGAGACGCTTTGGCCGGATTGCCTGACGGAAGAGCATCTCGCCGAGATGGCCTCCTTCATTGATGAGCCCGGTCGATATGCACAGTTTGTGGCATATACCGAGGCTGCACGTCCTGTAGGGTTTGTCGAGGCATCATTGCGTAACGACTACGTCAACGGGACGGATACCTCGCCTGTGGCCTTTCTTGAGGGGATTTACGTCGCCCCTGAGTTCCGACGCCAAGGTATAGCCGCACAGCTGGTTAAAGCTGTTGCAGCGTGGGCGCATTCCTGTGGCTGCCAGGAGTTTGCTTCAGATGCCCCGCTGGAGAATGAACTCAGCCACGCCGTTCATAAGGCGCTTGGCTTTGCCGAAACAGAGCGGGTAGTCTATTTCCGTAAGTTACTCGGTTGAGTCTGCTGCCTTGAGGGTGGGTGTCGCCAAATTCCCCATGCTAAAAGACTGCGCAACACGACTTGTAACCCAATTTGTTGTTTCCCCGCCTATAATCGCCCGTCTTTACAAGCTGCCTGCCAATGATTCACGCTGATATCCTCACCCGCCTTGCTGATACGATTGACTCCCGTAAAGGTGCTGATCCGGCGACCTCGTATACCGCCAAGCTGATGGACAAAGGGCTCGATGCCATTCTTAAAAAAGTGGGGGAGGAGGCCGTGGAGACGGTGATGGCAGCCAAGGATGGCGATAAGCTGCACCTGGTGCGTGAAGTTGCCGACCTGTGGTTTCATTCCTTGATTTTGTTGGCGCAGCAGGGCTTGGGCCCTAACGATGTGTTGGCAGAACTGGCACGCCGTGAGGGCATTTCCGGCATTGATGAAAAGAACTCCCGACCCGAGTAAACGAGATGAGTGATAACTGCATTTTCTGCAAGATCGCGGCAGGGCAAATTCCAGCCAAGAAGATTTATGAAGATGAGAACGTGATGGCATTTCACGATATCCATCCCATTGCGAACGTTCACTTTTTAATTGTGCCTAAGCAACACGTTGAATCGTTGTTGAGCGTAGAGCCCGCCGACCATGCGATGTTGGGCAAGCTGTTGGCGCTTGCGCCGCGGCTCGCACGCGAGCAAGGCCTGGGCGAGGGTTTTCGCACAATGATCAATACGGGCGCGAAGGGTGGGCAGTCGGTGTTCCACCTGCATCTGCACGTATTCGGTGGCGGCGGCAATGCCGAAACCATGATGGCGCAGTTGATTCAATAGCAGCGGTAAAGTAATTTTTCGTGGCTGGTTTGATCGGCTGCGTTCTTTAGGAGTAATGGCGATGGGTTCATTCAGCATTTGGCATTGGCTTATCGTGCTGGTTATCGTTGTGCTGGTGTTTGGCACCAAGAAGCTGGGCGGTATTGGCAAAGATCTTGGCTCTGCTGTAAAGGGCTTCAAGGAAGGCATGAAGAGCGAAGAAGAGCAGCCCAAGATTGCGGAAAAGCAGGTTGAGGGCAGCCGGGTCTTTGAAAACGACGCAGCCAAAGACAAGCGTTAAGCCGTGTTTGACATCAGCTTTGGCGAACTGATGGTAGTGGGGGCTGTTGCGTTGATCGTGATAGGCCCTGAACGTCTGCCCAAAGTGGCCCGTACTGCGGGTGCGATGTTGGGGCGATTGCAGCGCTACGTGGCGAGTGTGAAAGCCGACATCAAGCGTGAAGTGGAGCTGGATGGCTTACGCGAGCTGGAAGCTGAGATGAACGAGGCTGGGCGTAAGTTGAGCGACGATATTCGCAGCGGGATTGCCCCCATACAGTCGGGATTGCAGGAAGTGGCTGGCGAAGCGCATACCGCCCTGAGTGATGCGCCTTCACTCGCCGCTGCGCCACCTGCTGACGATAAGCAGTATGACCTTTTTGCCGAGTCTGCTTCACGCCCCCGTCCCGAGCGCGACCAGCGCTAGTTAGGTTTTACACTTGTCCATGAATGCCGACCTGCAACCGCTGATCGAGCACCTCATCGAGCTGCGTACCCGCCTTATCCGGGCGGCCGGTTTGTTGCTTGTAGTCTTCCTTATTCTGTTCCATTGGTCGGGCGATATTTATCGCCTTCTGGCGTTACCGATGATGAAAGTGCTGCCAGAAGGCAGCCGCATGATTGCGACCGATGTCACCGCCACCTTCTTTGTGCCGCTCAAAGTTACCGGCATGGTGGCTTTTCTGATCACGCTGCCGCATTCGCTTTACCAGGCTTGGGCGTTTGTTGCGCCGGGGCTCTACCAGCATGAAAAGCGACTAGTCGTTCCGCTGATTTTTTCCAGCCTGCTGCTTTTTGTTGTTGGTATGGCTTTTGCCTATTTCCTGGTGTTCCCGGTGGTATTCGGTTTTATGGCTGCGGCTACGCCTGAAGGCGTGGCGATGATGACCGACATTGACAAGTACCTGAGTTTCGTCCTTGGCATGTTCATCTCATTTGGCGTTACCTTTGAAACACCGGTCATCGTGATGGTGCTGGTAAGGATGGGTTTGGTCAGCGTCGCCAAACTGCGTGAGGTACGCCCTTATGTCATTGTTGGTGCGTTTGTGATTGCAGCAATTGTTACTCCGCCAGATGTGCTGTCGCAGATTATGTTGGCAGTGCCGCTTTGGTTGCTTTATGAGCTGGGGGTGGTGTTATCGGCCTGGCTGATCGCGCCAAGGCCCACGCCGGTTGCGGATGAGTAAATTGAAGTTTCTGTGCGCCTAGCGTGACTGAGTTAGTGCCACTTCTTCTATTGCGTTACTAGCACTCGTCTTTGAGATCTAGAGCAGACTTTGGGAGGGCAATAAAAAACGCCATTTCAATATGGCGTTTTTTATTGCTTTGCAAAGGGGCTTACTGTTCTTCTTCGCTATCGTTGGCTGCAACCGGTAGTCGTGGCCGCTTTCCAATGACGATGGACACTTCCACCTGTTTGCCCTGGCGCATCAGCTGGGCTTGAATCTTCGAATCAGGCGCCTGGTTGGCGACTTGATTGAGCATGTCGGCGAAATTCACTACCGCCTTGCTATTTACATTGATCAACACATCACCAGGTTTTACGCCAGCACGGTCTGCCGGACCGCCACGCACAACGCCGTTGATCAGCACACCATCTGTGCTGTTCAGCTTGAAGCTCCTGGCTAGTTCCGGTGTAAGGTCCTGTGTTTCGACGCCAATCCAGCCTCGAGTCACGGCCCCTTCCTTGATGATCTGTTCCATCACGCTTTTGACAGTGGTAGCAGGGATGGCGAAGCCGATACCCATATTGCCGCCAGTGCGGGAGTAGATGGCACCGTTGATGCCGACCAGATTGCCCTGGCTGTCAACAAGTGCACCGCCCGAGTTACCCGGATTGATCGCGGCATCGGTCTGGATGAAGTTTTCAAACGTGTTGATACCAAACCCCGTACGGCCCAATGCAGAGACGATACCCATTGTCACTGTCTGGCCCACCCCAAAAGGGTTGCCAATTGCCAACACTATGTCGCCAACATTCAGCGTTTCCACGTGGCCGAATGTAATAGCGGGCAATTGGTCCATGTCGATCTTGATCACCGCCAGATCGGTTTCAGGGTCAGTCCCCACTACCTGGGCCTCGGCGCTGCGACCGTCAGACAAGGCGACCTGGATTTCATCTGCAGATTCAACCACATGGTTGTTGGTCACGATATAGCCTTGGGTGCTGACGATCACGCCAGAACCCAGGCTGGAAGTACGCTGGTTTTCGTTGCCTTCGATCCGGTCGCCAAAAAAACGCCGGAACAGCGGGTCGTCCAGCAATGGGTGCCGCTTCGTATGCACAGCCTTGCTTGTATAGATATTCACTACGCTGGGCATGGCATGTTTGACCGCATCCCGGTAGCCGGGCATACCTCCTACCTGTTTTTGTGTAGCGTTGGGGGCGCTTTGAGTAAACGTGACAACCTCAGCCATACGTTGTGGCAGCCAGCTGGGCTTGAGCAGCGTGACCAAGAACCAGAGCGCCAAACCTGCGGTAGTGGTTTGTGCGAAAATCAGCCAAAGTCTTTTCATTGAATGGGCGCTTGTGAGAGAGCCTTGGAAATATGCGCTATGTTATTGCGAGAATTAGAAAATTATACCGGACAACTGCTAGCTATCGATCGTTTCCGGGACTACGCACCGAATGGCGTGCAGGTTGAAGGACGGTCGGAGGTTAAACGGCTACTGTGTGGCGTTACCGCGAGCGAAGCGCTTATCGATGCGGCGATTTCCTGGCAAGCTGATGCGATCCTGGTACACCACGGCTATTTTTGGAAGAACGAGGATGCCCGTATTGTAGGTATGAAGAAACGTCGTTTGGCTAAGTTGTTGCAGAATGACATTGGTTTGCTGGCTTATCATCTGCCGCTTGATGCGCATCCGGAGTTGGGCAATAACGCGCAACTGGCAGTTCAGCTTGGGTTGCAAGGCGATAGTCGGGCGGGTGAGCAAGACCTGCTCTGGCTTGGTAGCCCGGATGTACCGCTGACTTTGGGGGAGTTGGCGGCGCGTGCGGAACGTGTGCTGGCGCGTAAACCGGTATTGCTGGGGGATGCCAGTAAGCGCGTGAACCGGCTAGGTTGGTGTACCGGTGGTGCCCAAGGGTATTTCGATGTTGCCATTGCGCACGGATGTGATGCGTATTTGACTGGCGAAGTGTCGGAACAGAACTACCATGCAGCGCAGGAGCAGGGCGTGGGCTTCCTGGCTTTGGGCCACCATGCAAGCGAACGATATGGCGTACAGGCGTTGGCTGCGCATTTGGCCGGCAAATTTGAGCTTGAGTGGCGCTATACAGAACTGGCGAACCCAGTCTAGATCAGCCTGTGGGCCAATAACCCCAGTGCTGCAAAGGCTTATGTAAGCGGGGCGAATCAGTTAAAATCGTACAGTTTTGGTTAGACCATTATTTTAAAAGTCAGAAAGTCAGGGACTGGGTATGACGAATCAAGTGGACAACAGCAAGCGGCGCTTCCTGACGCTCGCGACCGGCGCCGTGGGTGGGGTTGCCGTCGTCGCGGTCGCTACACCGTTCATTGCCAGCTTCTTCCCCTCTGAGCGCGCCAAGGCAGCAGGTGCACCGGTAGAGGTTGATATCAGCAAGCTAGAGCCGGGCCAGAAGATCGATGTGGAGTGGCGCGGCAAACCTGTTTGGGTAGTGAATCGCACCAAGGAGATGATGGACAACATGGCCAAGATCGAGGCCAAGTTGGTTGATCCGGGTTCGGATGGTAGCGACCAGCCTGAATATGCCAAGAACAAATCACGTTCTCGTGCAGATAGGGCCAACATTTTAGTGGCGTTGGGTGTGTGCACCCATTTGGGTTGTTCCCCAACATTCCGTCCAGACTTGGCTCCGGCTGACCTGGGACCGGAGTGGGTAGGTGGTTTCTATTGCCCATGTCATGGCTCCAAATTTGATCTTGCCGGCCGGGTGTTCTCCGGCGTGCCGGCCCCGAAAAACCTCGATATCCCACCCTATAAGTACGTCACTGAAGGCGTGCTGCTGGTCGGCGAAGACAAATAAGAGGGAAGGCCTGAGATGAGCAAGCTGCAAGCCCTGGCGGGCAATGTAATGAATTGGGTGGATGATCGCTTCCCGGCGACAAAAATGTACAAGGAGCATCTCTCCGAGTACTACGCCCCGAAAAATTTCAACTTCTGGTACTACTTCGGCTCGTTGGCACTTCTGGTTCTGGTGATTCAGATTGTCACCGGCATCTTCCTGACCATGAACTACAAACCGGATGGCTCGCTCATTCCGGGCACCAATGTATCGGTGGCGTTCATGTCGGTCGAATACATCATGCGGGATGTGGCAGGCGGTTGGATCATCCGCTACATGCATTCCACCGGCGCTTCGATGTTCTTTGTCGTGGTTTACCTGCACATGTTCCGCGGCTTGGTCTATGGCTCCTACAAGCAGCCACGTGAGCTGATCTGGATCTTCGGCATGATGATCTTCCTGTGCCTGATGGCCGAGGCTTTCCTGGGCTATCTGCTGCCATGGGGTCAGATGTCGTTCTGGGGTGCACAGGTGATCGTGAACCTGTTTGCGTCGATTCCGGTGATTGGTCCGGATTTGTCGGTCTGGATTCGTGGCGACTTTGTGGTGTCTGATGCTACTTTGAACCGCTTCTTTGCTTTGCATGTGATTGCTGTGCCTTTGGTGCTGCTGGCATTGGTCGTGGCTCATCTGGTGGCGCTGCATGAAGTCGGGTCGAATAACCCTGATGGCGTGGAAATCAAGAAGAACAAGGACCCCAAGACGGGTGTTCCACTGGATGGCATCCCTTTCCATCCTTACTACACCGTCAAGGATATCTTTGGCGTGGCAGTGTTCCTGGCCATCTTCAGCTATGTGCTGTTCTTCGTGCCGGAAATGGGCGGGTTCTTCCTGGAGCATCCGAATTTTGACCCAGCCGACCCGTTGAAGACGCCGCCGCATATCGCACCTGTATGGTACTTCACGCCCTACTACGCGATTCTGCGTGCCATTCCTTCGTTCCTGGGTACTCAGGTCTGGGGTGTGATCGGTATGGGTGCCGCGGTGATGATTATTGCCCTTCTGCCTTGGCTGGATCGCAGTCCGATCAAGTCGATCCGTTACCGTGGCCGTAACTTCAAAATTGCCTTGGTACTGTTCCTGATCTCGTTTATCTGCCTGGGTATTTTGGGCGCAAAGCCGTCCACTAACCTACGTACTATCCTCGCGCAGATATTCAGCTTCATTTACTTTGGCTTCTTCATCTTCATGCCTTTCTACACGAAGAACGACGTAGGCAGCACGCCGGTGCCGGCTCGTACCACCGAGACCAACACCCAGCGGCAGCTTGCCTTCCTGGCCTACACAGCGCTGGCGCTCATCGGTTCGTTTGTGTTCGGTAAGCTGGTCTGATCGAGAGAGACAAGAACATGAAAATCAAGATTGCCCAAATTTTGGCGGCTTGCAGTCTTATTCTGCCGATGGCACTACCGGTTCAGGCTTCGACCGAGGTGGCGTTGGATCGCTCACCAAACGACGTTCGTGATGTGGAGTCGCTACAGCGAGGTGCCCAGCTGTTTGCCAACTACTGTTTGTCCTGCCATGGTGCGAGCGCAATGCGCTATAACCGTCTGCAAGACCTCGGTTTAAGCGAGCAGCAGATCCGTGACAACCTGATGTTTGCCTCGGAAAAAGTGGGCGAACCGATGCGTGTTGCCATGCAAGCCAAGGAGGCAAAGGTCTGGTTTGGCGCTACACCGCCAGATCTGTCGCTGATTGCCCGTTCGCGTGGTGCTGACTGGTTGTATACCTATCTGCGCAGTTTCTATCGCGATAGTAGCCGCCCCACAGGTTGGAACAATACCGTGTTCGACAAAGTCGGTATGCCGCATGTGCTTTGGCAGCTGCAAGGCAATCTGGAGTTGAAGACGGTAGAAGGCCGTGCTGAACCCAAGGGTGCTGTGGTGCGCTCGTGGGAAGTGGTTGAGCATATAGAAGGTAAGGAAAAGGTGTCGACCCACCAGCTGGTGCTGACCAAGGCCGGTGAGTTGACCCGTCTGGAAGAAGGCAAGGCCAATACTTTCGATTACGACAAGAAAGTGTCGGACCTGACCAACTATATCGTCTGGATGGGTGAACCTGTGCAGGTTACGCGTGAGCGTATCGGGTATGGCGTGTTGCTGTTCCTGATATTCCTGCTGATACCGATGACCTATATGCTGAAGAAAGAGTACTGGCGCGACGTTCATTAAGTGCTGGTATCGAGCAAAGAAAAACGGAGGGTGTTCCTCCGTTTTTCTTTTATTAATCATAGGCTTATGTATGTTTTCTGGCTTTTGCTATATGCAAAATGCTAAAATCGAGCCTTATTTACTCATATCGCTGATGGAGAACCGACTTTTATGATGACTTTGTATTCAGGCACGTCCTGCCCATTCAGCCACCGCTGCCGTATCGTCCTGTTTGAAAAGGGCATGGATTTTCAGATTGTCGATGTAGATATCCATAACAAGCCTGAAGACTTGGCGGTAATGAACCCGTACAACGAAGTACCAGTACTGGTTGAACGTGACTTGGTGTTGTACGAGTCGAACATCATCAATGAGTATATCGATGAGCGTTTCCCTCATCCGCAGCTGATGCCCGCTGACCCTATCATGCGTGGCCGTGCCCGCTTGATGCTGTTCAATTTCGAGCGCGAGCTGTTTGTGCATGTGAAGACTTTGGAGACTAATGGTTCGACCAAGAAGGATCTGGAGAAAGCACGTAGCACCATCCGTGACAATCTGGGCCAGATCGCGCCATTGTTTGCCAAGCAGAAGTTCATGCTGGGTGAAGAGTTCTCGATGCTGGATGTATCGATTGCGCCGCTGTTGTGGCGTTTGGAGCACTATGGCGTGGAAGTCAGCAAGCCAATGGCGCCAATCTTGAAGTATGCCGAGCGTCTGTTTGCCCGTTCCGCCTTTATCGATTCGATGACGCCGAACGAAAAGGCTATGCGTAAGTAAGTATGATGTGGGTGACCGGTATGGCTGTGCAAGATTGGTTGTACCGGCGCCCCGGCTGTTTGAAGCACGTTTTATTTTTTCGTTAGCACGGTGTATGAACTCTGTCCCAATCAAGCCCTACCTGATGCGCGCTATTCATGAATGGTGCTCCGACCATGGCCATACGCCGTATCTTGTCGCCGCTGTCAAAGGCAAGATGCAGGTGCCGATGGAGTTCGTGAAGAACGGCGAAATTGTGCTCAATATCAGTTACAACGCCACCCGTAATTTGCAGCTTGGGGACGACTATGTTCGTTTCTCTGCCCGATTTGGCGGGGTTTCGCGTGACATCATCGTGCCTATTGGCGCGGTTGTGTCGCTATTCTCGCGCGAAACAGGCGAGGGCATGGCATGGGAGCCTGAACTTACCGAAGCGGCTGAAGCGGGAGAGGTCGATCGACCAGCATCGTCTTTGCGCCCAGTGCCGCAGGAGCCTGTTGATCAGACAGCCGATGCTGACGAGCCGTCCATCAATGAGCAAAAGCCCGCTGCTGAGCCTGACGATGAACCTACGCCACCACCTGCACCGGGGCGTAGCCACCTGAGGATAGTGAAGTAGTTGGTAAGCAATAAAAAACCGGCACTGATCAGTGCCGGTTTTTTATTGCCAGTTTCATTTGCTTATTCGGTATCGCTTGGTGCTGTTACAGCCTTTTCTCGCGGTTTGCGAGTGAGTACCGCTGCAAAGAATCCATCACATCCCTGTGCCTTGGGTGTCAGTTGCAAATAATCACCGGTATCGAGTTCAACGCGCTGTTCCGCCAGCACTGCACTGGCTGGCAGTAAGCTGAAGTCTGGGTGGGTAGCGAGAAATGCTTCCACAATGCCCTGATTCTCCCGTGGCAGGATGCTGCAGGTGGCATAGACCAGTCGGCCGCCTGGCTTTACCAAGCGTGCTGCAGACGCAAGGATAGCGGTCTGCTTCACATTCAGTTCATCGACTGACTGTGCAGTCTGACGGAATTTCAAATCAGGATTGCGGCGCAGGGTGCCAAGGCCGGAACAGGGGGCATCGACCAGGACGCGATCCAATTTACCGGCCAGCCGTTTGATCCGTGCGTCGTTCTCGTGCTCGATACGCTGTGGCTGGACATTGGACAGGCCAGAGCGGGCCAAACGTGGCTTCAGGTTGGCCAGGCGCTTCTCAGATACATCGAAAGCATACAGACGTCCTGTGGAAGCCATCAGCATTCCCAAGAGCAACGTTTTCCCACCTGCGCCAGCACAGAAGTCAGCCACCATCTCACCGCGCTTGGGGCTGACAAGCAGGCCCAGCAGCTGGCTGCCTTCGTCCTGAACCTCGATTGCGCCTTCGTTGAACAAAGTATGCTTGTTGACTGCTGGGCGGCCTTCCAGGCGTAGACCAAACGGGGAGTAGGGCGTATCGGCAGCGGATAGGCCCAAAGCGCTTAATTCGGCTTTGACGGACTCGCGCTTCATCTTCTGCGTGTTGACTCGCAAATCAAGCGACGCGGGCTGGGCCAGCGATTGGCCCAAGGCCAGGATAGCTTCATCGCCCATGCCGCTGGCTTGTAACTCACTTGCCACCCACTCGGGTAATTCGGCTCTTTCAGCCAAAGTGAGCGTGTCTAGCTTGAAGGCCTTGACCCCGGCGAGGAAAGCACGTTCATCATCACGTGAGACGATAGGGTCGAATTCACGCAGGTTACGCCCACCACGTATCAGCCAAGCCAATAGCAGGCGTCGCGGCGCATTATCTGGCGCGCAGATACGGTCCAATACGAATTTCTGACGCAATACGCCAAACACGGCTTCGGCGATGAAGGCGCGGTTCTGGCTGCCAAGTTTGGGGTTTTCGCGAAAGAAACGCGTCAGTACTGTATCGGCGGGGGCGCCAAAGGAAAGCGCGGCGCGTAGTGCATCGAGCGCAGCATGGAAGGCATCTTGATTAAGCGGTGGCATATTAGTCCAGTTGATACTCTATGGTCTTGGCGACGAGCTGCAGCTCGCCTTTTTCGTCATGGCGAATGATTTTCACCGGCAGGTTGCCTAGCGACGGAGCAAGCCAGATTTCCGTTGATTCTTCTCCCTGAGGCGCAATCCAGACGCGGGCTGTGTGCGACTTACCCATGAGGGTGAGTTTGTTCGGTGCGGCTTCTGTGAAGTGATCCTGCCTCAGTTTACGACCCGTCATGATCTGCATGGCAGGCACGGGATTGTTACCCAGCCAGCTGAGCTGAAATGGCAAAGCGTTCAGGTCCTGCGCGCCTGCGTTGAGTTTGCCCGTCTGCAGGGATTCGGTCTTGCCGTAGGTTACTTCCTGCTTGGCCCAGTTGAACTTGGCCTGTGTGCGTGGTTGCTTGTTGCGGCTGCGGTATTCAGCATAGTCGCTAGGTTTAAGACCTTGTGCAGTTACGCTGCCTGTACTCTGATACCGGATATCGGGACCCAGGATAGGCTTGATCTCGGTATTGAGCTCGTATTGGCCATTATTGAGTGTCCAGTTCTGGGTTGCCTCACCCACGGGGAAGCCGCCCAAAATGGCTTTGTAGATAATCTTTGCCTGGCTGGGAAGCGGGCCGGCAATACATGCGGTATGCGCCAGCAGGGCCAGTAAACTGCCAAACCAGAATTTGCGATGAATCAGCATGGGGTGACCTTCCTCTTCAAAATGTTAGCCCATACCCTAGCGGATACCGACTGAGCGCAAGCTGAATAAGGTCATGCGGCAAGCATCCAATTTCAGCGGTCTCTGGTCTGGCGGACAGGTTTGGCGAGCACAGTCTGGCCATCAATACGAACCTGGCTGGCTTTAAGGTCGATCACGTTATCGCCATCCGCCATTCTTATCCGTACGGGTAGATTGTTCCATGCAGGCGCAAGATAGAACTCAAAGCGTCGCTGCTGGTAAGCGCCGGTCAACAACAATGCGGTAATCCTTTGGTTGGACAAGCGCAGCTCGGTCTCTCCCTTGAGCACAAACGGTACCTGATAACTGTGCCTGCCGCTGACGACCTGCATATTGAAGCTCGGTAACTTGTCGCCAAGCAGTGCGAACTGGTAAGCCGCAGAGAACATATCCTGTGCCCCGTCTTCCAGGGGGAGTTCCCGCTGCTTATCGGGTTCTCCCAGCCGCACAGTTTTATCCGGCCAGTTGAATTCAGCTTGCGATGTGGGTAGCGCATTGCCGTCCCTGCCATCACGGAATGTCAGCGGACGTAACCCATAGCGGCCGATTTCCCCCTGGCTGCGCAATTCCCTGCCTTGCAATGCGATACGGGTCGTAATCTCGTACCGCTTACCCTTGGCTCGCCAACGATGTTCTGCCTCGATAACGCCAAATGCAACGTAACTGATATCCACACTGCGGGGAAATGCGGTGTCCAGGGGCAGGCGTTGGGATGGCGCAACCGGTGGTTTGGGTGGAGCCGCTGGTTCGTTCGGGATCGCAACGGCTTCTTCAACTGTATTTGCGGGCGGTTCGGGCGGTGGCACAACGTTGTCCGGTTCAATCGGAACGGGCTGAGGAGGCGTTTGTGGCAGTGGCGGCCGCTTGGCCTCATGCCGGTGTGGCCTACCGAACCGAACACTGAATACACCATTCGGCAATGCTTCAGCTGGTGTATTGGCCTCGGCTTCCAACGACTGGCTCTTTAGTCGGCGCTCAGTAGGTTTAAGCTCGACAGTCTCATCCTCCAGGTCTGCCTGCCACCAACGCCAAGCGCTATCTCCTACCGCCAGAATCGCGTGTAGAAGAAGAGAAACCGCCAAGGCAAGTAACAGGCGAAAAGGCCGGGACAAGGACATCGGAAATCAGCTTACGGCAGCACGCGTACGCGTAACCCATCGATTTGCAGTCGATCTTCCACAAAGGCACGGACGACGGCGGGATAGAGACGATGTTCCTCCACGATGACCCTGGCTGCGAGTGTCTCTGCGGTGTCGTCACCCATCACCGGCACAGCAGCTTGGGCTGCGATAGGGCCATGGTCGAGTTCGGCGGTAACAAAATGGACCGTACAGCCTGCCAGTTTACAACCGGCTTCGATTGCCCTTTGGTGAGTATGCAAACCAGGGAAGGCCGGCAGGAGTGAGGGATGGATATTGAGCATCCGACCTGCATATTGCCGGGTAAAGGCCGGGGTGAGTATGCGCATGAACCCTGCCAGTACGACGAGGTCTGGCGAGAAAGCGTCAATAGCAGCTTGCAGAGCAGCGTCAAAATCCTCACGGCTAGCATATTGCTTATGGTCTAGCGCAACAGTCGGAATGCCTTGCGCTGCAGCCCATGCCAAACCAGCGGCATCGGGCCGGTTGGAAATGACGGCTGCAATCTGTGCGCCATCGATCCTGGCGTCGACAATGGCCTGCATATTCGAGCCACGGCCCGAGATCAGGATGACTATTTGCTTCAAAACCTTTTACTCCCAGGTATTGGTCGTCCGAGTCACATGTTAATGCGGTAACAAGTGCATCAATTGTCTGGCGTTGAAATTACAAAGGACACGAAGGTTGTTCTTCGTGTCCTTTGCTGCGCCATGCCTAGTGGTCAGGCGACTTGGGTCTGGTGTTCGTCACCATTGCGTGGGCGGACATTGCCGATGTGGTAAACCGTTTCACCTTCCGCACGCAACAAGGCAGTTGCGGCTTCCGCGTGTTCGGCCGCTACGACGACAACCATGCCGATACCACAGTTGAATGTACGGTACATCTCCTGGGCATCGACATTGCCTTCCGCCTGCAACCATTGGAACAGCTTGGGCAATTGCCATGACTTGGCGTCGATCTGTGCCACTACATTGGCAGGGAGTACACGGGGCACGTTTTCAGTGATGCCGCCGCCGGTGATGTGTGCCATACCTTTGACGGTAATGCTCTCCATCAGTTTGAGCATGGGTTTCACATAAAGGCGGGTAGGTGCCATCACTACGTCGGCTAGCGAGCGGCCCTCATCAAATGGTGCGTTATAGTCAGCGCCAGTCAGGTGCAGGATCTTGCGGACAAGCGAATAGCCATTCGAATGTGCACCATTGGAAGCGAGGCCAAGTACCACGTCGCCTGCAGCAATGGTTTCGCCGGTGATGATCTTGCTCTTTTCCACCACACCGACAGCGAAACCGGCCAGATCGTACTCGCCAGCAGGGTACATGCCGGGCATTTCAGCGGTCTCACCGCCGATCAGCGCGCAGCCGGACTGTTCACAGCCAGCGGCAATGCCTTTGATTACTTCAGTAGCGCTGGTGACATCAAGCTTGCCGCAGGCGAAATAGTCAAGGAAGAACAACGGTTCAGCACCTTGGACCAGGATATCGTTGACGCTCATCGCGACCAAATCTATACCAACTGTGTCATGTCGATTCAGTTCGAACGCCAGTTTCAGTTTGGTACCGACGCCGTCTGTACCTGATACCAATACAGGCTCTTTGAATTTCTTGCTGATTTCGACAAGGCCGCCAAAGCCGCCGATGCCGGACAGTACTTCGGGGCGCATGGTGCGTTTGGCAAACGGTTTGATGTTTTCGACCAGTTGGTCGCCAGCGTCGATATCAACACCGGCGTCGCGGTAGGACAGGCTTTGGCGCGGGGTTTGGGTCATGGTGCCAACTCTTGGAAAGGAAACCGACGCGGGTGCGCCGAGGATGCGGTTACAATGCGGCGCTAGAGCCTTAATCTGAGCTGGCATGTGCCAGACAGAAAACCATAAGCACCGGAATTCGCGCGCATTTTACCCGAAATGAAACGCTCCCGCCCGAACAAAGCCCATTGGATTCAGTATTGGCCGCTTGGCCTGTTTGTACTTGGCCTAGCCTTACTGTATCTGCTAGCCCCAGTATTGACGCCGTTCGTCACTGCCGCCGTACTGGCCTACATTCTCGAGCCCCTGGTGGGCAAGCTGGTCCGGCGACGTTGTCCGCCGGATCTGGCGGTATGCCTGGTACTGCTAGGGGTCATGCTGCTCCTGGTCGCATTGGTGCTGGTCATCGTCCCGCTTTTTGTCCAACAACTAAGCGGGTTGATCGGCTACATCCCGGCGTTGCTGACCTGGTTGCGGGATTCGGCCAGCCCATGGTTGAACCACCATTTTGGCATTCAACTGAGCCTGGACCCGGAATTCGTGAAGGATTGGCTGGCTGATCATGGTGAGCAAGCTGGCAAGGTGGTGCAGGCGCTGCTGCCTTCCTTGACCTCGGGCGGTTTGGCGCTGATCGGTTTGATCGGTAATCTGGTGCTGATTCCGCTGGTGTTGTTCTACTTTCTGCGTGATTGGAATCTGCTGCTATTACAGCTTGATGCCTTATTACCGCGCCGCTGGCGGGGCAAGGTTCATGAACTGGTGGGCGAGGCGGATTCTGTCTTGGGGCAGTTTTTAAGGGGGCAGCTGTCGGTCATCCTGATTATGGCGTTGTTCTACAGCATCGGCCTTTGGTTGACTGGCCTGAAGTCGGCGCTGCCTATTGGCATTGTCGCAGGACTGCTGGTATTCATTCCCTACCTTGGCGTGATTGTTGGCGTACTGTTAGCTAGCCTGACAGCTATCCTCCAGTTCCAATCGTTGGGTGGTCTGTTACCGGTTTGGGGGGTATTTCTGCTGGGCCAGATGATCGAGGGCTTTTATGTCACGCCTCGCCTGGTTGGCGAGCGTATCGGTTTGCATCCAGTTGCGGTGGTTTTTGCACTGATGGCGTTTGGTCAGCTTTTCGGGTTTATCGGCGTCTTGCTTGCCCTGCCTCTGGCAGCCATGCTGCTGGTTGGCTTGCGGCATGTTAAACAGCAGTATATGGATAGTGTTTTGTACCGCCGCCAGTCATGAAGCAGCTAGCGCTTGACCTGCAACTGCCCGAACCTTTTGATTTCGATGACTTCCTGATTGGTCCGAATCTGGAGGCTTTCCTTGCCTTGAAGGCGTTATCTGACCGTGAGTCGTCCGAAGGGTGTATCTATCTTTGGGGTAAGACCACGGTAGGTAAGTCGCACCTGCTGCGCGCCACGGTGACAAGAGCGCTGGCGGGTGGTTTGTTCGCTCGTTACTGGGATGCCGCACAAAGCCCACTCGATGAAGCTGCGCATGGCTATGAATTGCTGGCAGTTGACCATGTCGATGCACTGGGGCCTGAGGAGCAAATTGTCCTGTTCGGGCTCATCAATGCCCAGCGCGAGGCCGGCAGGGCCATTGTGACAGCTGGGTCGTTGCCACCCGCTCAGATGCCATTGAGGCACGACCTGACTACCCGACTTGGTTGGGGGTTGGTATTTGAGATTGGCGAGCCGGCGGATGAAGACAAGGCGATTTTGTTGCGCCATCGGGCTCGTACGCGTGGGTGCGATATCGATGAGACGGTTTGCCGTTGGCTGGTTACGCATCAAAGCCGTGACTTAGGCTCGCTGACCGCATTGTTGGATAAGCTCGACTTGGCAGCATTGGCTGCGGGCAGACCGTTGACGCTGCCGTTTGTGCGTGAAGCCTTGCAGAACATCAAGCTAGATTGATGTCAGTGTTCGGTTGCGTGCAGTCAGCTTTCAGAACCTGTTTACGATCTGTCGCGAGCAGCACATAAGCTCTGATCACGGTTGGGTAGTAAGATCTAAATAGGTTCTTAGCCGGCGACACCTTGGAATGTGACACGTTCGAAATCCAAACCGCGCTCTACCAGCTGTTCAAGCCGGATCTTTTTGATTTGCCCATCCAAGTAGAGCTCGATGATCTTACTGTTCTTGAACCAGCTGTTTGGCAAGAGCAGCGTGGTTTCTGTGTGCAAAGCGGGCAGGGCAGGCATCAGTAGCGCGGGGGTAAACTGGCTACCGAAATTGTTTACCCCAGTCAGGCGTACAGCAACCGCACGCGGCATACCGGGTAGTAGACGTATCCCGATGGTCAGGTCGCTGCCTGCACCTTCTTCAAGCCAGCGAACGTCGCCCACAACGATAGGTTGGTCAGGACGAGGCCTTACGGCGACCAGTTGATGGTGACTGAGCCGTCCGCCGGTACCTTGTCGATGCAGCTTGAAACCCGAGGCGCTTTCATTTTCCATTCCCCAGACTTCCATCTCTGGTGCTGCGGTCTCCTTGGGAGAGTGGCTGCTAGCGAGATGGTGTGCCTGGCCACCGAAGAGCTGAAAGTCGGCAATTGCCCGGCCTCGTACTTCCTGCAATTCATCCGGCTGATGAAACAGTTTGCCTGCTATTGCCTCTTGGGCGGCACTCAAGCCCAGTGCCAAATGGGAGTTCGCGGGGTCGGTTTGTGCTTCATGGCGTGGCATGCTTCTTTCCAGAGGCGCGTCACACCATTCGTGGTATAGACCGACCAGATGGTGCTCAGCCGTGCTGGTGGCATATTCTTCGCCCAAACCCAGTTGAGAAGGAGACTCTCCTGCGCGTAGTGCTTTGATGCGCTTCTTGACGCGTTTACCTATCGGGTCGATATCGACGTAACGCCAACCGGAACCCACTGGGACCGGGTCATAACGCTTAAGCTCGCTAGGTTCGTCAAGATCAAACGCCAGCGCTCCCTTTTCGATATGTTCGGGCGGTTCGTCCAATATGCCCGTCTGATTCGACCAGCGATCGAGCAGGCGATCTGTCCACAACAACTGCCGTACAGGCATGGCGCTTGGGTTGGCGGCCGCCAGCAATATGGCTTGCAGGAAACTCGCGGTACAGGACGACAATTCGGTTTGTTTGTTCAGGCTGTCCTTGATGATTTTACCGGCGATTTCAGATTTTTCTGCGATTTGATAAAGACCGAAAAGATCAGCCCAACGTGTCTGTGGGATGCTGCGATAAGCAAGGTGATGTTCACGGATAGCAAGGGCCGCATAGCGTATGGCGCGTTGGGCTGCCAGTGCACTGTGGTCAGCAACAGTGACATCTTTTTTCAGCCCCGCCAGCCAGCAGTGCCGATAGCCATGGCTCATCGCCAGCCAAAGCCGCAAATTGTCCTGCCAGGCACTGTCCTCCGCCGTGGCGAGAGGAAATGGCCTGCTGAAGTATCGTTTGGCATTCTCCTCCTGCAGCATGGCGACCGGCTCGCGCAGGATCTCCATCATTTTCAGACGCTCGATGGGCAGCACGGGTGACGCATTCAATCTGCTCAGCGTGTCGAGGATATCATCGTGCGCCTGACGTACGTTGATCATCGCCACCAGCTTTAGCCACTCCTTGAAGCCTCGTGCATCAGCAAATTCAAGCGATTGGCCGGGGTTTAGCGGAGGGAGTTCCAAAGCGTGCATGCGCTACTCCTAGGAAAATGATTCCAGCATCAGGAGCTTGGATGCCAGCGAGGCTTTTAGCCTGTTCAGATCGGTGGTACGCGGGATACTTTCACGTACCGCTGCAGCCCATATGGGGGAGGGGAAATGCGGGTCGTCCTGCCAGCGGGGGATAACGTGCCAATGAAGATGCGGCACAACATTGCCCAGACTGGCCAGATTGACTTTCTGTGGTTTCATTTCCACCCTCAGCACCTCTTCCACTGCCCACACGGCATTCATCAGGCTATTACGTTCATTGATGCTGAGCTCGGTCATCTCCGCAACATGTTGGTTGAGGATGACACGGCAAAAACCGGGATAACCGGGCTCATCAACCATTACTACACGATAGAGCGCTGATTGCCAGATCAGTTCACCACCGGCTTCGTTACAGAGTGGGCAAAGATTACTTGTCATGAGTAGAGATTGATTAAAGTATTACATTGTCATTGTGGTGGTTGGGGCTGACTTACTGCAAGCTGCTCCGACCGAGGGTGAAAAGGGAAATAATAACGCCCTGCAAAGGCAGGGCGTTATCGAAATCCGGACACTGGTGGATTGGATTGGCGCTTTATGTGCATAAAGCTTGAAAACAGGTGCTTACAAGAGAACCCTCTCAATCCCACCATTCCGTGCTGTCTCAACATATTGAGGCATCCAATCATCCCCCAGTATGTGCTTGGCAATTTCCACCACGATGTAATCGGCAGTCGTTCCCGCGTCGTCATCATAGCGGCTCAAGCCTTGCAAGCAGCTTGGGCAGGAAGTCAGGATCTTTACCTGGTCTTGGGTACCGGCGCGGGTATTGTCGGCGCCTTTACGCATTTCCTCTTCCTTTCGAAAGCGGACCTGGGTAGAGACATCGGGCCGGGAAGCCGCGAAGGTGCCTGACTCACCACAACAGCGTTCGTTCAGGTCCACTTGCTGGCCCATCAGCTCATTGGCCAGTTTGATCGGACTCATGGTTTTGATCGGCGTATGGCAAGGGTCGTGGTACATATAACGTGTGCCTGCCACGCCGTTCAGCTTCACGCCCTTTTCCAAGAGGTACTCGTGAATATCCAAGAGGCGGCAGCCCGGGAATATCTGCTCGAATTGGTATTTCTGCAGCTGGTCCATACAGGTACCGCAGCTGACGATGACCGTCTTGATATCGAGGTAGTTGAGTGTATTGGCCATACGGTGGAACAACACCCGGTTCTCGGTAGTGATCTGCTCGCCTTTGTCGGCGAAACCCCCCGAGGTTTGCGGATAACCACAGCATAGGTAGCCTGGTGGCAATACGGTCGTTGTACCGACGTGCCAAAGCATGGCCTGGGTGGCAAGACCCACCTGAGAGAACAATCTTTCTGAGCCGCAGCCGGGAAAGTAAAACACCGATTCGACATCTTCTGCCGCTAACTTGGGATTACGAATAACCGGGATGACAGTAGCGTCTTCCACGTCCAGCAACGCCCGGGCGGTTTTCTTTGGCAGGTTGCCCGGCATCTTCTTGTTGATGAAGTGGATAACCTGGGTCTTCATGGCAGGTTTGCCGACAGTCGCGGGTGGGTTTGCCGTCTGCGTCTTGGCGGCGACCTTGAGCACATCATGACCAAGGCGCTGCAGCTTGTAGCCAATCCCCATCATGCCGGCTCGCAGGGTCTTGATGGTGGTCGGGTCTTTGCTGGTCAGGAAAGCCATTGCCGCAGCAGTGCCAGGGTTGAACTTACGCTTGCCGGCACGGCGCAGGAAGTTGCGCATGGCGACTGAAACATCGCCAAAGTCGATCTTGACCGGACAAGGGTTGACGCACTTATGGCATACCGTGCAGTGGTCAGCCACATCGCCAAGCTCTTCGAAGTGCTTGAAGCTGACACCCCGCCGTGTCTGTTCTTCGTAAAGAAACGCCTCGGTCAATAGGCCAACGCCAAGAATCTTGTTACGCGGCGAATAAAGCAGGTTGGCGCGGGGTACATGAGTGGCGCAGACCGGTTTGCATTTGCCACAACGTAGGCAGTCCTTGATGCTGTCTGAGATTGCACCAAGGTCAGATTGCTCCAGGATCAGCGATTCAGCGCCAAGCAGACCAAACGAGGGAGTATAGGCATTACGCAGATCGGCAGCGGGCAGGAGTTTGCCTTTGTTGAAATTGCCCTTGGGGTCGACACGTTGCTTATAGGCGCGGAATGGGCCGATTTCGTCCTCAGTCAGAAATTCCAGCTTGGTGATGCCAATGCCGTGCTCGCCCGAGATAACGCCATTCAGGCTGCGGGCCAGCTCCATGATTCGTACCACCGCCTTATGGGCGGTTTGCAGCATCGCATAGTCGTCGGAATTCACAGGCAGGTTGGTATGCACATTACCGTCACCGGCATGCATATGCAGCGCAACGAAAACCCGGCCTTTGAGGGTTTTCTTGTGGATGGCGCGTACTGCTTCGCGGATCGGGGCGTCAGCTTCACCGGTGAACAGCGCATCCAATTCGGTCAGCAGTTCGCGCTTCCAGGAGATACGCAAGGCGAAGTCGCGCAGTGCATGGAATACTGACTGTGGTGGGTCGATTTCACTGGTGGCTTCCAGTGGAGCGTTGGGGTAAAGACTCGTGTATTTCTCGAAGGCGTTATCGAGATGATGAAGTATCCATGCCCAGCGCTGTTGCACTGTGGAAATGGTAGCCAGGGCGGCTTCACGCCTATCGCCGATCAACTCATCGTGGCTGATGCCGGCATCTTCATTTTCCAGCAGCAGGCGGCCTTCCTTGAAAAAGGCCTCCAGCCGTCCCAGAAGTTGCAGCTTGTTCTGGATCGACAGTTCGATGTTGATACGCTCGATACCGTCCGAATAGTCGCCAAGGCGGGGCAAGGGAATGACCACATCCTCGTTGATCTTAAAGGCATTGGTATGCCGGGCAATGGCGGCGGTTTTACTGCGGTCCAACCAGAACTTCTTACGTGCTTCCGGGGTGACAGCGATAAAGCCTTCGCCATGACGAGCGTTTGCCAGCCGCACAACTTGTGATGAGGCTTCGCCAACGGCGTGTTCGTTGTCCGAAACGATGTCAGCCAAAAGAACCATCTTCGGTCGGCCCTTGGACTTGGCTTTGGTGGCGTAGCCGACGGCACGCACGTAACGCCAGTCCAGATGTTCGAGGCCGGCCAGGATGGCATGCGGGTGGCTGTCGAGATAGTTTTTGATTTCGACAATGGCGGGGGTGGCTTGCGCCACGGTGCCGAAAAACTCCAGGCAGACAGTGCGGCTATGTGCCGGCAGGCGATGCAGAATAAAGCGTGCTGATGTGATGATGCCATCAGTACCTTCCTTTTGCACACCCGGTAAGCCAGCCAGAAACTTGTCGGTGACGTCCTTACCCAGGCCGACTTTACGGAACCGTGGGCCAGGGATATTCAGCGTTTCCTCGCTGATTGGCGTCTTGCCATCGGGTTGCAGCTTACGCACCTGGAATGTGGCCAGTTCAGCGTCGTGAATCTTGCCCCGGTTGTGGTTCAGGCGTTCGATAAATAACCAGTTGCCATCGGGGTCGACCATCTTCCAGGAAACGAGGTTATCGAGCGCAGTACCCCACAGCACCGCTTTCTTTCCACCGGCATTCATGGCGACATTGCCACCGATACAGCTGGCTTCAGCAGAAGTTGGGTCTACCGCAAATACCAGGCCGTGGGTTTCGGCAGCTTCCATGACCCGCTTGGTGACCACGCCCGCTCCACAATTGATCGTGGCGACTTTACCTTCTACGCCAGGCAGGTCGAGATACTCCACGCCATTGTGGCGGTCGAGTTTCTCCGTATTGATGACGGCTGACATCGGTGTCAATGGCACTGCACCACCCGTGTAACCGGTTCCGCCTCCACGGGGGATGATGGTCAGGCCCAATTCGATACAAGCCTTCACCAATCCGGCCATCTCGTCTTCATGATCCGGGTTCAACACCACAAAGGGATATTCCACACGCCAGTCGGTGGCATCGGTAACGTGGGAGACACGGGCCAATCCGTCGAAACAGATATTGTCCTTACGGGTGAGTCCACCTATCCGCTTCATGACCTTACGGCGCAGATTGGCAGTTTCAGGAAAGAAACGCTCGAAACTGTCCACAGCCTTGCGGGCGCGGTCCAACAGTTCCCCGACCTGGAGATTGTCGCCTCGGCGTGCTTCTACCTCCCGCAGGCGATGGCGCATGGCCTCGGTCAGCGCTTCCAGTCGCTTGGGATTATCGAGTAGGTCGTCTTGCAGGTAAGGGTTGCGCTGTACTACCCAGATGTCACCCAACACTTCGAACAGCATACGGGCGGAGCGGCCAGTCTTGCGTTCTGTGCGCAAGGTATCCAGCACCTGCCAACTGTCTTCGCCCAAGAGGCGCATGACGATTTCGCGGTCGGAAAACGAGGTGTAGTTGTAGGGTATTTCGCGCAGGCGGGGCGTGTCTGCCATGGTGGCGGGCGTCCAAAAACGGCTGAGATCGGGGGGATGATTTTAGCCGAAATGTTGCGCTGCATCGAACGTAATGACGACGTTCGTTTGTATGGGTACGGCCATTAAGTCTTATTAAAACAGGATTTTATCTGCACATGCACGGCTAGCCATCAATCGCAGTTTTGCCGTGGAATGGCAAGGCAGAGGGGGTTATCGTCACCGGGTTGGCAGAAGCCGGAGATTTTATGGTGCTTTACCAAGCGCTGCAGATGTTTGAAGCTTTTGCCTTGAACATAAAAGCCAAATCCATCGTTGAGTGACCATCTCACCCCCCCACCTGTTGAATCCCCTGCAGCACGGTTAAGGCAAAGATGGCTATCGTCGGATTTGTCGGTACTGGCTGCGGCTACGTTGATGTGTGGTGCAGGAAGGGCAGGGCTCTCGTTCAATGTTTGCGGTTCAGCAAGCGCGCGCAGAGTATCTACGGGGTGCCGGAAGATCGGTGAGATTACGCTCGCAGGTGTACGTTCGTCGCGTACAGGTGCTGCCTCGACTTTTAGATTGAGCACAGGTGGCCGTCGTGCCTTGCGAGGGCGTTTGTCCTTGTTACCGGCTTCTGCGTACATATTACAACTGAGGCAGAAGGCCAATAATGCTGTTGCCTGAAGAAAAATAAGCCGGCAGTACATGATCCTGGCTCTTTCAACGACGCGGACAGCAATTAGGTATGTGTTGACTGGCTGACTAAGTTGGTTCTTGACCCAGGTTTTACAAAAAACCTGTTGATGTTTTGCTTACGTATAGAACCGAACTTGGTTTAAAACCCTGCTCATCATACTTTTGCAGTTCCTGCGTGATGGTTGTGGTTAATCGGTTGTTACACCGATTACCAAGCAATCATCGTTCCTGATCCATTCTAAAACCCTAGGGTCCAAGCATGACCATCTAGACGTCTAATACGCCAGATGGTCAATTAGAATGAATCTAGGTCACAATGTTCATGCAAGAAACAGGCGGTAAGCCGGGTTGTCGCGCTCGTCGGTATAGTCGTAGCCAAGATCCGTCAGGAAGGTCTGCAAAGCGGCTTCTTCGGCTGGCGGCACTTGCATCCCCACCAATACTCGACCGAAGTCGGCACCATGGTTGCGATAGTGAAACAGGCTGATATTCCAGCCCTGGCCCATATGGGTGAGGAAATTCAGTAAAGCGCCTGGGCGTTCGGGGAACTCAAAGCGGTAGACCAGTTCGTGTTCGACCTGGGGGGCCCGTCCTCCAACCAGATGGCGGATGTGCAATTTGGCCATTTCATTGTCGGTGAGATCAAGCGCTTTCAGCCCAGCCGCGTTGAGCTGAGCCACCAGGGTCGAAGCCTCCTGGCGCGTGCTTATTTTTATACCGACAAAGATATGCGCTTCCTTAGGGTCCGCGGCGCGATAGTTGAATTCAGTGATGGCGCGGTTGCCGAGCTTTTCGCAAAAGGCTCGGAAGCTGCCGGGTTGCTCGGGGATGGTGACAGCCAGAACAGCCTCTCGCGCCTCGCCGATCTCTGCCCGCTCAGCAACATGGCGGAGTCGATCGAAGTTCATGTTTGCACCGCTGGCGACAGCGATCAGCGTCTTTTGCTGACAACCCTCACGCGCAGCCCACGCTTTTAGACCCGCTAGCGAAAGCGCACCGCTGGGTTCCAGAATCGAGCGGGTATCCTCAAATACATCTTTGATGGCGGCACACATGGCATCGGTATCTACCAGGATGATCTCATCGAGGTATTCGCGACAAAGACGGAAGGTTTCCTCCCCTACTTGTTTGACTGCCACACCATCAGCAAACAGGCCAACGTGTTCGAGCACCACCCGCTCACCGGCATCGAGTGAACGCTTCATGGCATCGCTGTCGACAGGCTCAACACCAATCACACGAATTTCCGGGCGAAGCCGCTTTACGTAAGCACTTAGTCCTGCAGCCAGTCCGCCACCTCCCACCGGTACGAAGATGGCATGGATAGGGTCGGGATGTTGGCGGAGGATTTCCATGCCAACGGTACCTTGACCTGCAATGACCGCCGGGTCATCGAAAGGGGAAACGTAGGTACCGCCAGTTTCCGTTACCAACTGCATAGCATGGGCATAGGCATCACTGTATGAGTCGCCATGCAAAACAACTTGCGCACCACGTCGTTTCACGCCGTCGATCTTGATGCTGGGAGTCGTTACCGGCATCACGATCGTGGCTTTGCAGCCCAGTTTCTGGGCTGACATGGCGACCCCTTGGGCATGATTACCCGCAGAGGCTGTGATGACACCCTTGTCACGAGCAGCTTGAGAAAGGCTGCACAGTTTGTTGTATGCGCCTCGCAGCTTGTAGGTGAAAACCGGCTGCATGTCTTCCCGCTTGATCAGCACCCGGTTGTTGATCCGATTGGCGAGGTTGGGCATCTCGTCCAGATCGGTTTCAATGGCGACATCGTAGACGCGGGCAGTGAGGATACGTTCGAGGTAATCAGGCGTGGACATGACTGTACGGCTTGCGTATTGGAGAAGGTGGGTAAACCTAGCAGGATTCGCCTTGGCAAGCGAGTTGCAGCTTAAATTGCGGATGGGCAAGAGCCTGCTTACGATCTGTTGTGAGCAGCTAGGTCTTGTTACGGGCTGCAACACCGATCAGCGCCACACCAAACAGGATAATGCACATACCTGTCAGCAGCGGCCAGCTGATGGCTTCACCAGCTAGCAACCAGCCAAGAAACAGCGCCACCATCGGGTTTACATAGCTGCTGCTGCCAGCCAAGGCTGGTCGCGTGTACCGCAACAGCCAGATAAAGGCTGAATAGGCAATGATAGAACCGAATAGGGCTAGATAAGCCAGTGCGGCGATGGCTTCAGGTTTGGGGGTATCGGGAAAGCGTTCTCCAGTCAGCAAGGCCAGAGGAAGTGAAACTAAGCCGCCGACCAGCATCTGGATAGTGGGTGACATAGTGCCGTCGGGCAAATCTAGTCTTGGAATGAGTACTGAAGCGGTTGCCCAGGCTATGCAGGCGATAATCATGAGTCCTACGCCTTGTGGATCTGCTGCGAGACCGGTATCGAGGTTCATCATCAGTACTCCCAACATACCTAGGCTGATTCCGCACCATTCCAAGAGCCGTGCCCGGTTACCCATGAACTGGCTCATCACTACTGTCAATAAAGGCGTAATGGCAACCATGAGCGCAGTGGCACCGGAGTCGAGCGTCTTCTCGGCAACGCATGTAAGGCCATTACCGACGGTGAGCATTAGAAAACCGATTAGGCCGGCATTGCAGACCTGCCGCCAATTTGGCCAAGCAGCACCCCGCCATTTGAGCCATGCAAGCAATATCCCCCCTGCGCATAGATAGCGAGTACCTGACAGTACATAGGGCGCGAAGCTGAGCAAAGCAAACTTGATGGCAAGGTAGGTGGACCCCCAGATCAGCCAAGTGGCGGCGAGGCAAAATGGGAGAAGCAGGTTAGGGCGGTGGGGCAACATAGCCGGCTAGGTTAGCATGCAGTGCTTCTGCCTACCTGTAGCAAGCGGTATAAATAATTATGCTACCCCGTAAATTCACTGCTCCCGATGCATTTTGGCGTTCAGCCAAGATTTTCAATCTATTCCGTGCTGCGATGGTGGTGGCGGTTATCGTGGCCAACTGGTCAATGTCGCCCAGCTCTATTTTTGATGTGGGTGATCGTACCAGTCTGAATTGGCTGTCGATGGCTTATCTTTGCCTGATTGCAGGGTATATCCTATGCCTGCGTTACCGATGGCCAGGTTTCAGAATATTGCTTGGTGTTCAGGTTGGTAGCGACATTCTGTTCATTGTCGGGGTGATGCATATCGGTGGTGGATTCCAGTCGGGCCTTGCGTTGATGCTACTGCCGTATCTGGCTGCGGCAGGCTTGATCAGCCGCGGAAGCACAACTCTGTTTCATGCTGCCATGGCCAGTCTTGCTTTGCTTGGCCAGCAGGCTTACCAGTACTACTTCGATGCAGGTAAAGCATCAGACTGGTTTCAAGTTGCCATGGTCTCCTCGGCTTGCTTTGCGACGGCTTGGTTGGCGCACCGATTGGCTAGCTATGCGACTGAATCTGAGCAACTTGCAGCGCGTAGAGGGAATGAGCTGGCCAATATGGCCCAGATTAATCGTCTGGTTATCCAGGATGTATCGGATGGGGTGGTGGTGCTGGATGAGCTGGGTGTCGTGCGCCAATTCAATCAGCAGGCAGAGCGCTTGTTAGGCCATGGGATGGTTGCGGGCCGAACGTTATTGCGGGAGTTCTCACCCGAGGTGGCGCGGGCTTTGGCTGGGTGGCGAGAGGGTGATTCAGCGTTGGCGCCTGATTCGAATAGCAACCAACGGGTTCGGCCGCGTTTTATGCCAGTACAGGTGGGGAGTTCGGCAACAGGTACGGTTGTTTTCCTGGAAGATATCGAACGGCTGCAGCGTGAGGCTCAGCAGATCAAGTTGGCTGCGTTGGGCCGGCTTACTGCGAATATCGCCCATGAAATACGGAATCCGCTTTCCGCGATCGGCCATGCTGCCCAACTTCTGGCTGAGGATGCGCAAGACCCCGCAACCCAACGGCTTACCCAAATTATTGGCGACAACACTAGGCGGCTTAATCGTATGGTGCAGGAGGTCTTGGATTTGAATCGGCGCGATCGGGCAGAACCGGTTGATATCCGGCTTCATGACTGGTTGACGCGTTTTGTGGAGGAATTCTGCGAAGTCGAGGGTATAAAGGTAATAGTTACATTGGACTGCCCGCAAGGCGCTTCAGCACGATTCGATGAGGGGCAGCTGCATCAGGTGATGTGGAACTTGTGCCGTAATGGATGGCGGTACTGCTCTCAGCAAGATGGCGCGCTAAGCTTAACAGTAGGGCCCCTGGGCGATGCATGGGCTATACAGGTACGAGATGATGGTGCAGGAGTGGCGTCCGACGATATGGTTAAGCTCTTCGAACCCTTCTTCACTACTGACGCAAAAGGTACCGGTCTCGGGCTATATATTGCGCGCGAAATTTGCGCTGGAAATGACAGCGTGCTGGAATATATACCTGTTTCACTTGGTGCTTGCTTTCGCATCACCTTTCCGAGCCGCCCTGCATGAGTAAAAAATCTTCTAAACCACTTCGTGTTCTCGTCGTCGATGATGAGCCCCATCTGCGCGAACTTGTCGAGCTGACCTTGTTGAAAATGGGGTTAGATGTTGAGTTGTCAGAAGGGGTTGCTGCTGCGATCGCTCGGCTGGACCAAGGGGGGATCGATCTGTGCCTGACGGATATGCGCATGCCCGATGGTAGTGGTCTGGACGTTGTTCGGCATATCGACCAGAAAGGTTACGACATCCCAGTCGCGGTCATCACAGCCTACGGTAGTCTCGATAATGCCGTGGAAGCCCTGAAAGCAGGGGCTTTTGATTATCTGGCAAAACCTGTGTCCTTAGACCAGCTACGTACGCTGGTACGTTCAGCGCTTGATCTGGACAAGCCTGCGTCGAGGGTGGTGCCCGGTACTGATAAAGCCTTTATCGGTGAATCTCCACCTATACGGGAAGCACTGGCATTGATCGATAAACTGGCCCGTAGTCAGGCGCCGGTTTACATCACGGGTGAGTCGGGCAGTGGTAAGGAAAGGGCAGCGCGGTTAATCCATGGACAGTCAGTCCGGGCTGATAAGCCCTTTGTGCCTGTCAACTGCGGTGCAATCCCAGAAAATCTCATGGAGAGCGAATTCTTCGGTTATAAGAAGGGTGCATTTACGGGCGCTGACAGTGAGCGGGATGGTTTCTTCCAGGCGGCGGATGGGGGGACCTTATTCTTGGATGAGGTGGCAGATCTGCCCTTGTCCATGCAGGTCAAGCTCTTGCGCGTCATACAAGAAAAGAAGGTACGTAAGATCGGCGATACACGTGAGATTGCCGTTGATGTACGCATCATCTGCGCTACCCATCAGGACCTTGCCAAGTGTGTTGATGAAGGCCGTTTCCGCCAGGACTTGTATTACAGGCTGAACGTGATTGAGCTGCGTATGCCTTCGCTGAGGGACATGCGCGAGGACATTCCGAATATTGTCCATGGCGTGCTCGAGCGATTGTCCGCACAGAATGGCATGAATGAGCCCAACCTTTCCCCTGAAGCGCTTTCGGCGTTAGTTGCCTATGACTTCGCAGGCAATGTGCGCGAACTGGAAAATATCCTTGAGCGTGCGTTGGCGCTGTGTGATGGGCGCGTCATCAACCTCGATGACCTACAGCTAAAACGGGTTGATGTGGAAGATATGCCTGTTGACCGTGGCGAAATCGGCTTGCTGCAGGACTATCTTGATCAGGTTGAAAAGGAAGCTATTCTCTCGGCACTCGACAAAACACGCTTCAATAGGACGCAGGCCGCCAAACTATTGGGTGTGACCTTCCGCTCGTTACGCTATCGAATGGAGCGGCTGGGGATTAATTAGCGCAAGTAATGCTAGGTAATAAAAAAGCCCCAATGATGGGGCTTTTTTATTACCTACGATGGGACGATCAGAAGAAAGCCTAGTGTAAAGAACAGGCCAAAGTAAATTCCGGTTTCTGCGCTTCAGCTTGCAGACAGCTGTTCGTAACGCATCGCAAGCAGGTTCCTAGTTACCATAACGGCGTTGAGCCTCCACTGCCAATCCTGCGCCAATGCTGCCGAATAGATCACCTTCTACTGTACGGGCAGTAGGCAGCAGTGCAGCGATACTTTGGCGTAATAGGGGGATGCCGCTGGAGCCACCAGTAAAGAAAACCGTATCGATTTGTTCGGTCGAGAGGGAGGCATCCTGGAGTAACTGCTGGACTGTTCCTGAGACGCCATCGACCAAATGGTTGACCGCCGTATCAAAGTCACTGCGCTCAATGTCGTGCTGCAGCCCTTGATGGATACGATCCAGGGACAAAGTCACAGAGGGCATGGACGACAATCCGATCTTGGCTTCTTCAGCACGTAGGGCCAGCCAGTGGCCTTCGCGGTGTTCGATCAGTCGTAGCAAGCGGTCCAGCTTGTCCTGTTCCCGTGCATCCCGGTAGACGTCTTGCAACTCCATCCAGATCTTGCGTGTGTAGTTGAAGTTGATGGTGTGCCAAGTGGCCAGATTGAAGTAATAGCTGGAAGGGACTTCTGAGTTGTTTTGCAACCGGGTTTTGTAACCCAGCAATGGCATGATGGTATTCAGACTGAGATATTTGTCGAAGTCAGTACCGCCAATATGAATGCCACCATTTGCTAGGAGATCGTCTTGTCGGTTGGGCAGGCTCGCTCGCTTGGGTGAAAGCCTGACCAGCGAGAAGTCGGAAGTACCCCCACCGATATCGACAATCAACACCAATTCTTCGTTGGTAATACCTTGCTCGTAGTGAAATGCTGCTGCAATCGGTTCGAATTGGAAGCTGACTTCCTTGAAGCCGATGGCCCGGGCGGTTTCTTCCAGAGTGCGTTGGGCTTGTTGGTCGGCAGCTTGGTTATCGTCAACAAAATGAACCGGACGGCCAAACACTGCGGTATCAAAATTTCGGCCAGCACTGGCTTCTGCGCGTTTTTTCAGCTCCCCGATAAAGTGGGTCAGCAGTTCGCGGAACGGTAAGGCACGACCCATTACTTCAGTTTGACCATCGATCAAACTGGAACCCAGCAGGCTCTTCAACGAGCGCATCAACCGGCCCTCATAGCCTTCCAGGTAGTCATCCAACCCGGCACGGCCATAGCTGATTCTGTCTTCCTCTGCATTGAAGAAAACGACGGAGGGCAGGGTGGTTTTGCCATCCTCCAATGCCAATAAAGGCGATTGACCCGGACGCAACCAGCCAGCGGTGGAGTTGGATGTACCAAAATCGATGCCGCAGGCGCGGGCTGAGATGGTGGGAGAGGACATCGAAGGACTCCGACGTTTTAAGGCAAAAGGGCGCGCGATCCTACGCAAGTCCTCTCGTACTGTCCAGTTAGGTAATACGGATCAGAGGCTTAGCGCCTGTTTACGATGTCATTGCACAACGAATGTTGTGGGAGTCTTCAACATTTGCAGGAGCCCCGGATGGGGCCAGTTACATGGGTGATGTGCTGCCAAGTTACTAGGCGTTACATCACCATGAGTAGCCCATAGGTTTCGTGGTCAACCTGCGTATTCATTCTTCTTGAAGTATTCCCGGTAAAGGTCGAGCAGGGCTTCCGGGTTATATATGCTCATGCCCAGGTCGTTCAGCAGACCGTCATTTATCCGATATGACCAACCGTGCACGGTTACATCCTGGCCGCGTGCCCAGGCATCCTGCACAACGGTGGTTTGGGTTGCATTGACAACCTGCTCCACGATATTCAGTTCGCACAGCATATCGGCGCGCATTTCTGGCGGAAATTTGTCCAGCCAGCGTGTATGTACGCGGCGGATATCCTGGATATGCCGCAGCCAATTGTCTGCCAGGCCAATGCGGGTATCGTTCAGCGCAGCCCTTACGCCACCGCAACCGTAGTGCCCGCAGACGATAATGTGTTTTACCTGCAGCACATCAACACCGAATTGCAGCGTCGACAGGCAGTTGAGATCAGAGTGGACGATTAGATTTGCTACGTTCCTATGAACAAAGACTTCCCCTGGTAGCAAGCCTATCAATTCGTTGGCGGGGACTCTGCTGTCGGCGCAGCCTATCCACATGTACTTTGGACTTTGCTGAAGCGACAGTTGCTCAAAGAAGTCGGGCTGCTGGGCTTTGATTTTTGCCGACCATTGCCGATTGTTGGCAAAGAGATGATCGAGTTTGTGGGTCATAGGCTGTCCTGCTGGTTATTCTGGTTCAGTCGAACTGACTGGAGCTTCGTAGCTGATTGTGGGTAGTGATACACGATACGGTTAGGGGCGATCTAGGGCATGCACAACAAGTGTTTCCAGTGATACGAGTTCAAGTACATCTTCATGGGTGGCTGCCAAGCGAATGGGTGCTGCGACACCCTTCATTAGCGCCTCTATCCATCGGCTGGCGCACAGACACCAGTAGTCACCCGGCACCAGCCCGCTGAGTCCATACTCCGGACGCGGTGTAACAAGGTCATTACCCCGTTCAACTGAGAAATCGAGAAAGGCTTGGGTTACTTGTACGCAGACAATGTGCCGGCCTGTATCCTCGGAACCGGTGTTGCAGCAGCCGTCACGAAAGAAGCCTGTGAGGGGCCGGGTGCTGCAACTGACCAGTGGTTGGCCAAGAACATTAATGGAGGCTTGCATGTGTGCGATCTGGGAATGCCAAAGCTTGAGATTATCCTCGTTGCCAAGCCTTTCGGCCAAGGACTCAAATGTATATCTATGTGTAAAATCACGGGCATAGTCCGCACGACCTTCTCCCTTTTGTATTTCGGAATACATCATGAATCACGCAGAATCGCTCGCTCAGTACCAATCCTTCAAGCAACAGGGGCTCAAGCTCGATATGTCCCGTGGCAAGCCAGCACCAGAACAACTCGACTTGGCATTGCCACTTCTTGGTGCTGTGGATGGATACAAAGCGGCTGATGGGACTGATACCCGTAACTATGGTGGGGCGGTTGGGTTGCCTGAAGCGCGTACATTGTTTGCCAGCATTCTTGATGTATCAGCTAGCCAAGTAGTGGTCGATGGAAATTCCAGCTTGGCGCTGATGCACGACAGTATTGTGTTTGGCTTGTTATATGGCGTGCCTGGTAGTGCCAAGCCCTGGGGACAGCAGGGTCAGATCACTTTCTTGTGTCCGGTGCCTGGATACGATCGCCACTTTGCCATCTGCGAAGCGCTGGGCATCAAGATGATCAATATCCCGATGGGTGAAACCGGCCCGGATATGGATTTGGTTGAAAAGCTGGTGGCTGAGGATGCGAGTATCAAGGGCATGTGGTGTGTGCCCAAATACAGTAACCCAGGTGGCGTAGTTTATTCAGATGAGGTGGTGGCGCGTTTGGCCTCAATGAAAGTTGCAGCCCCTGATTTCCGCATTTTTTGGGATGATGCTTATCGGGTACATCACCTGAGTCCAGATAGTCTGCAAGTCGCGAATCTGATCGATGCCTGCGCCAAGGCGGGTAATGCTGATCGTACCCTGGTGTTTGCGTCGACCAGTAAGATTACGCTGGCGGGTGCGGGCTTGGCTGCGTTGGCTTCTTCGCCTGCGAATATTGCAGCGTGGACCAAGGCGGTTTCCACTCGTACTATCGGTTCGGACAAGATCAATCAACTGCGCCATGTTCGTTTCTTGAAAGATAAGGCTGGCGTGGAAGCGCTGATGGAGAGACATAGCCAGATTCTCAAGCCGAAGTTTGATGTGGTCCTGGAGCAATTCGAGGCACTGTTGAGCGGTATTGATGGCGTGAGCTGGACCTATCCCAAGGGCGGCTACTTTATCGATTTACTCACGCCCCCGGGCAAAGCCAAGCGTACTGTGGAACTGGCCAAAGAGGCGGGTATCACATTGACACCTGCTGGCGCTGCTTTTCCGTATGGTAAAGACCCAAGCGACCAGCATATCCGTATTGCACCGAGCTTTCCTTCGCTTCCTGAAATTAAGGAAGCTGCGCGCGGCATTGCTTTGGCGCTGCGTGTAGCCAACGGGGAATAAGTGGGCCAGTAAAAATAAAGCCCTCTGAATATCAGGGGGGCTATTTTATTGTAAGTGTGGGGCAGCAAAAGGCAGCTAACTAGATGTTGCGAAGCTGAATAAGCTATTCGCATTGTGCAAGTCAAAAAACAATAAGCCCAATTTTGAAGTTGGGCTTATTTATTTGTACTCAAATGGGGTGGCTGATGGGACTCGAACCCACGACGACAGGAATCACAATCCTGGACTCTACCAACTGAGCTACAGCCACCACTGGTAATGAGATTTAGAAATTAACACTGCACGGGCCAAAGCGATTGTCGATTTGGCGCGCCCGACAGGAATCGAACCTGTAACCTACGGCTTAGAAGGCCGTTGCTCTATCCAGTTGAGCTACGGGCGCATCTTCAAATTGAACTGCCGGGAGAAAACTATGGTCGGGGCGGTGGGATTCGAACTCACGACCACCTGGTCCCAAACCAGGTGCGCTACCGGGCTGCGCTACGCCCCGACGAGCCAGCAATATTAGGGGGGTCTAGGTAGGCTGTCAAGCCTTTGCTTGGGATACTGAGTGAAAAATGAGAGAATTGGTTTCTTTGTATTCTGTTTGGAGCTGGGGTATGGGCGCGCAATTGCTTGATGGAAAAAAGATTTCTGCTGAAATCATCGCTGATGTGGGCGAAAAGGTAGCAGCGCGTCGTGCCAGTGGTCTTCGTGCGCCAGCTTTGGCTGTTGTGCTGGTGGGTGATGACCCAGCCTCGGCGGTTTATGTGCGTAATAAGAAGTTGGCGTGCGAGAAAGCAGGTTTTCGCTCGTTATCCTATGAGCTGCCAGCTACGTTGACCGAGCAGGATTTGCTGGCCTTGGTGCAGAAGTTGAATAACGATTCAGACGTCGATGGTATTTTGGTGCAGCTGCCATTACCGAAGCACATCAATGCTGAGCTGGTGATTGAGACGATTAATCCCCTTAAGGATGTGGATGGTTTCCATCCTTACAATTTTGGACGTCTGGCGTTGAAAATACCGCTCCTACGGCCGTGCACGCCACACGGAGTGATGGTGATGCTGGAGAAGACAGGCGTCGATCTAGTGGGTAAGGATGTAGTAGTGGTTGGTGCGTCGAATATCGTAGGCCGCCCAGCTGCGCTGGAGCTCTTATTGGCGCGTGCCACAGTCACGGTATGCCATAGCAAGACCCGGGATTTGGCCGATAAGGTACGGGCGGCAGATGTGGTAGTGGCAGGTGTGGGCATCCCGAATTTCGTCAAGGGTGACTGGGTCAAGCCGGGTGCAATCGTGATTGACGTGGGGATCAACCGGTTAGATGACGGCAAACTATGTGGTGATGTGGAGTTTGACGTTGCGCGTGAGCGCGCCAGTTGGATTACCCCGGTCCCCGGTGGGGTTGGGCCGATGACAATCGCTATGTTGATGCGTAATACTTTTGATGCTTGCTGCAAGCTGAATCCTTGAATTGAGATTTGACTGATGCTTTATCCATTGCTGCGCCCGCTGTTGTTTTCACTGGAACCAGAAAGAGCCCATAAACTGACTTTTGCTGGCCTGGAAGCTTTACACGCGTTAGGGTTTGCGACGGTGTTGGGAAGTCGCGAGGAAGAACTGCCTACGCAATGTATGGGTCTGCGCTTTCCTAATCCAGTGGGTGTGTCTGCAGGCCTGGATAAGAATGGTGAGCACATCGACGCATTGGGTGATCTCGGATTTGGATTTATAGAAATCGGTACGGTCACCCCGCGTCCCCAACCGGGTAACCCTCAGCCCCGGATGTTCCGGTTGCCGGGAGCCGAAGGCATCATTAATCGTCTCGGCTTCAATAATGGCGGTCTTGATGCGTTGGTGCGTAATGTAGAGGCGAGTCAGTACCGTGGTGTACTTGGTATCAACATCGGCAAGAACTTCGATACGCCGATCGAAAATGCCAATGACGACTACTTGGCTTGCTTGACCCGCGTTTATCCCTATGCCAGTTATATTGCGGTAAATATTTCATCACCCAATACCAAGAATCTCCGGCAGTTGCAGCAGAGTGATGAGCTCCAACGTTTGTTGTCAGCATTGAAGAATGAGCAGTCGCGGTTAGCTACGCAGCACGGCCGTTATGTGCCGTTAGCCTTGAAGATCGCACCAGATCTTGAATCGGACCAGGTCCTGGAAATTGCCCGTTTGCTGGTCGAATATCAGTTCGATGGTGTCATCGCTACCAACACGACCTTATCGCGCGTGGGGGTGGAGCATATTCGTCATGGTCAGGAAATGGGGGGGCTGTCTGGTACGCCGGTTCGGGCGAAATCCACATCGGTGATTCGTGCATTGGCGACAGCTTTGTCTGGGCGGGTGCCAATCATTGGCGTAGGGGGGATTCTTGACGGCAGCCATGCTGCTGAGAAGATTGAAGCTGGCGCTACTTTGATTCAGTTGTACAGCGGATTAATTTACCGTGGGCCAGTGCTGGTGGCTGAATCGATCCGAGCCATTGCCGAGCTGAAAAACTAAGCTTTCCTATGATGTCGGCCTCACTTGTAGCGCGTATCGACGCCATTCTGCCGCAGACCCAATGTACCCAGTGCGGTTACCCGGATTGCCATCGTTATGCAGAAGCATTGGCAGAAGGGCACGCGGATATAGACCAGTGTCCACCGGGTGGGGATGTTGGTATTGCTTTGTTGGCTCAGCTGCTGCAAAAACCGATCAAGCCGCTCAATCCAGTCCATGGGCAGCACAAACCCAGGACACTAGCGCTGATTGACGAATTGCACTGCATCGGTTGCACGCTTTGTATTCAGGCATGTCCGGTGGATGCCATTGTCGGCGCAGTCAAGCAGATGCACACTGTGATTGAGGCGGAATGCACAGGATGCGAGCTATGCTTACCTGCATGTCCAGTGGATTGCATTGAGTTGAAGCCAGCCGTAGTACCGGAACATTCCACGGAATTACAGACTGAAGCTAACCGTTGGCGGCGTCGGCACCAATTTCATTTGTTCCGTGTTGAGCGGGACAAGCGTGAACGAACGGAGCGGTTGGCTGCGAAAACGTTGGCAAAAAAGGCAGATTCGCAATTTGCTGCACCGGAAAGCCAGGCAAAGCTTGATGCTGCGCTTGCACGTCATACAGTGAAGTTGGCAGAACCCGCATCGGGTGTTGATGCAAAAGCGGCACGAATTGCAGAAATGATGGCGCGAGCAAAGCGCCTGAGGGAAGGGCAAGGGCCCTGAAGATAATCGATACTGGCTGCTTACCTATTCAGGTGAATAAAGCCGTTGTGCTGACCAAGGAGAAAGCATGGATTGGATTGGTAAAGCCGCCTACGCGATAGGCATTATCTTGTTCATTGTGTTTGTGAGGAAAGGACAGTTCGGTTTAGCCTTTGCGGTTATCTTTGTGATCGTAATTGCGGGTGTTTTTTCAATTTGGCGCTATATACAGGCTGCGCGTGAGCGTGAAGAGGAGCAGTGGAAGGTGGATGTCGCCATTCCGATGAAATTACGTAGCCCTAAAGACAAAACGCCTAATAAGCAGGGTAAGTAGTACCTGTTAGAACCTGCACGATCTGTCGTGAGCCGTTGTCAGCAGGGTACAGAGCAGCGGAGAAACCGGAATGTACTTGGGTACATGAGGCTGCGAACTTCTTAGTGCGAAGCACCGTAGCAGTTCGGCTACCCTCTTGCGGGGACTTTCGAGCAGAAAATAAGTCCTGATCACAGCTGCGTAGCAAGATTGTAAACAGGTTCTTAATGTACTTCGAGCAGCGCTCTGACAGCGACTCGAAGCAGTTCGTGAACATGTTTGGCCAGGTACTTGTGCAAACCTGGTCAACTTCTTATCAATGCAGTTTTCCTCAGACAGAGAACCGCTGTGCAACTTAACCATCGTCTTCACGACCGGATTCGTTATAAGACCTGGATCAAGTTGGTTCCTGTACGTGGCGAAAGCTTGTTGAGCCATATCGAAGACATTTCCAGCGATGGTCTTGGCGTAGAGCATGAGCGTCCATTGGTAGTCGACAGTGAATGCCACCTTTACTTTATGCTGCCATTGGCAGGTAAAGAGCACATCATTCAGGCGCGGTGCCGAGTGGCCAGCTGCCTTCCCGTTGAGGCAACGGGTCGCTACCATATCGGTCTTGCTTTCGAGAGTTTTGTCTCTGACCCACGTGAGACAGCGACGTTGATCGAAAATTTCATCCAGCACAATTTGCAACAGTCCGAATAATCCCAGGCCCCGCAGTGAACAAAGCCACCCGCCAAGAATTTTTCGAGCGCCTGCGTGCGCAAAACCCTGAACCACGTACCGAGTTGGAATACAGCAGTCCCTTTGAATTGCTTGTCGCGGTTGTCCTTTCCGCACAAGCCACTGATGTTGGCGTCAACAAGGCTACGCGCAAGCTCTATGCTGTCGCGAATACACCGGCTGCTATTTATGCATTGGGACAGGCTGGGTTGGAAAGCTATATCGCCACCATCGGCTTGTTTCGTAGTAAGGCCAGATATGTGATCGAGCTTTGTCGAATGCTGATGGAGCTGCACGATGGCGAGGTCCCCCAAACCCGTGAGGCGTTGGAAGCATTACCGGGTGTGGGACGAAAGACAGCCAATGTGGTGCTCAATACGGCTTTTGGACAACCGACCATGGCGGTAGATACCCATATCTTCCGTGTATCCAATCGTACGGGCCTTGCCCCAGGCAAAGATGTGCGTGCCGTGGAGGACAAATTGCTCAAGGTGATTCCCAAGGAGTTCATGCTCGATGCCCATCATTGGTTGATTCTGCACGGGCGTTATGTCTGCAAAGCCCGCAAGCCTGCCTGTCCTGATTGTGTAGTTCGGGATTTGTGCGAGTTTCGGGGTAAGACGGTATGAGCCGGATATCAACAGAGGGATGGTTGGCATCGGTACGGCGTGTGGAATCGCCCAATTGGGACGCCCGGCCTGATGGCTTAGTGCCGGATATGGTAGTGATTCATTCGATTTCGTTGCCTCCAGGCCAATTTGGCGGGGATGGTGTTGAGCGGCTTTTCACCAATTGCTGTGACCCAGCGGTACATGCTTGTTTTGAGGACTTGCAGCATGCTCGCCTTTCGGCACATTTTTTCGTGCGCCGCACAGGAGAGGTAATTCAGTTTGTATCGTGCAACGCGCGCGCCTGGCACGCGGGTGTATCGCGTTGGCAGGGGCGGGAGCGCTGCAATGATTTTTCTATTGGCATCGAATTGGAAGGCGGCGATGCGTGGCCCTATGAAGCTGCGCAGTACGCCAATTTGGATAAGCTGCTGAAAGCCATTCGTGCTCGCTACCCTATTCGCCATTTGGTAGGACATTGCCATATCGCACCTGATCGCAAAACCGATCCGGGCCCCTATTTTGATTGGTCGCGTTATCCGGATGCCGCCCCGGCTTAGAACCTTTCGAGGTCTCACGAGATAGTGCAAAACAAGGCGAGAACACCTTGGGGGGCGGGGTTTACAAGCGGTAAATGCGGTTTCCAAGGGCGTTTTCAACGCAGTCTTGCTGACGAATAGCAGACTAGTGGACGGATTCAAGAGGCTGTTTACTAACTGTTGCGAGCAGCACATAAGCCCTGATCGTGGCTGCGCAGTAAGATCGTGAAAAGGTTCTAAGGGTTTGTCTTATCTACACCCATCCCCTTTTGCAGCGCACCATCTTGGTGTAGCAAGAAGACTATAATCCGCAGCCATGCCTCAAACTGGTTTACGAAAGCATTAAGCAATGCATGCCAGCCCAAATCAGAACGATCCGAAAAAGCTTGCCGGATTAACCCTTGCCGCGCTTGGTGTCGTTTATGGCGACATTGGTACCAGCCCGTTGTATGCCATGGCGGCGTGCTTCAATCCTGAGCGAGGTCTTACGGCTACTCCGGATAATGTCCTGGGTATTCTGTCCTTGATTACCTGGGCATTGTTATTGGTTATCTCGCTGAAGTATGTGCTGTTCATGCTTCGTGCCGACAACAATGGTGAGGGGGGCATTTTGGCGCTGATGGCCTTGGCGCTGCGGAATGCACATCGCCAGCGCGGCCAGTTCTCTATCTTCATTTTGCTGGGTATCTCGGGTGCTGCGCTGTTTTATGGCGATGGCGCGCTGACACCGGCGATTTCTGTGCTATCGGCGGTAGAAGGTCTGAAGGTGATCGACCCTTCATTCGGTCGCTTCGTCATTCCGCTTACGCTGATCATCATTCTCGGTATCTTTGCGGTGCAAAAGCATGGTACCGGTGGGGTCGGCAAATTCTTCGGGCCTGTGGTGGTGCTGTGGTTCCTTAGTCTTGGCGCGCTGGGTGTAAACAGCATTGTTAACGATCCTTCTGTGTTGAAGGCATTGTCGCCCACCTATGCAGTGAGTTTCTTCCTTGCCCAACCGTTGATGGCCTTCTTGTCGTTGGGTTCTGTTGTACTGGTAGTGACAGGCGGAGAGGCGATTTACGCTGATATGGGTCATTTCGGGCGTAAACCCATTCAAATTGGTTGGTTTGCCTTGGTGCTGCCTGGGTTGCTGCTCAATTACTACGGCCAGGGTGCATTGATATTGCAGGACCCCAGCGCCGCTAACCATCCCTTCTTCTTGCTAGCACCAGAATCCTTAGTGCTGCCGCTGGTGATCTTGGCAACCGCGGCCACAGTGATTGCTTCGCAGGCGCTGATTTCCGGCGTGTTTTCGATTACCCGGCAGGCGGTGCAACTCGGTTATATGCCGCGTATGAGTATCGTCCACACTTCTGATAATGAGATCGGCCAGATCTATGTGCCCAGTGTGAATTGGGCGTTGTGTGTGGCGGTGCTGGTGCTGGTGCTCAGTTTCAAGACATCCGGCAACCTGGAAGCGGCTTATGGGTTTTCGATTTGCGGCATCATGGTGATGACAACGCTGACCGCATTTGTTGCCCTCAAGAAGCCGGGTAATCCTCGCAAAACCATGTTGGTGCGTCTGTTGCTGTGCGGTTTCATTACTATTGACTTAGCCTTGTTGGCTGCGAATATCCCCAAGATTCCAGAAGGTGGCTGGTTTCCAGTTGCCGTCGGGGTGGTGATGCTGCTCATGATGTTTACCTGGAAGCGTGGCCGCCGCGTGCTGTTCCATCGGATTCACGACGGTGAACTACCGCTTGAGATCTTTGTGCAAAGTATCGAGGCCAGCCCACCCTATCGGGTTGAGGGAACCGCTATCTTTATGACGGGTAGCATCGATACAACTCCGCACGCGCTTTTGCATAACCTGAAGCACAACAAAGTGCTGCACGAGCAAGTAGTGTTTCTTACTATCCAGTCGACAGATATCCCCAAGGTGGAAGAAAAGGACCGATTGAAGGTTGTACGGTTGTCCGATTCCTTTTGGCAGCTTATTGCAACATATGGGTTTACCGAGGACCCTGCCGTACCGGAGATATTGGCGCTGGCTGAGCGTGACCATGGCTTGGTCTGTGAAGAAATGACGACCTCTTTCTTCCTTTCGCGTGAGACCATCATCTGCGATAGAACATCCAAGATGCCTTGGGTGCAGCTGCGTTTGTTTGCCTGGATGCAGCGGAATGCTTCCCGCCCAACCGATTTCTACAAAATTCCGCCGAATCGGGTAGTAGAGATGGGGACCCAAGTTGAGATGTGATGCTTTACCGTACCGTCAAACAAAAAGCCGGATCAGATGATCCGGCTTTTTGTTTATATCTGTTGCCTAGAACCTGTTTACGATCGGTCGCGAGCAGTTTTCAGCAGGGTGCAGAGCAGCGCATAAGCCCTGATCACAGCTGCGCAGCAAGATCGTGGACAGGTTTCTAGCCCAGCAAAGCCAGCAATTTGTCGAATGCTTCATCGAACAGTTTGAGGCCATCGACTTGCAGTTGTACGGCCACCGCATCCATATCGATACCCAAACCGGCAAGTTTGGCAAGCGTCGCTTCGGCTTCTGCTACTCCTTGGGTGAGTTTAGCGGCTGCAGTGCCGTGGTCGCGGAAGGCGGCCAGTGTTGCATCAGGCAGCGTATTGACAGTATCAGGGCCAATCAACTCATCCACATACATGGTGTCGGGATACGCCGGGCTCTTGGTGCCGGTGCTGGCCCACAACAGGCGCTGGATATTGGCGCCTGCGGCACGCAGATCAGCGCACTCGCTGCTATTCCAGCGTTGCATCCAGTGGGCATAGGCTGTCCGCACCATGGCGATGGCAGCTTTGCCCTTGAGCAACAATGCATCGCCGCCGATGGCATCGAGCTTGCTGTCAACCAGCGTATCTACGCGAGAGAGGAACAGGCTGGCGACGGAACGGATCTGGCGGACATCACCACCCGCTGCGATGCGTTGACGCAAGCCGGCCACATAGGCATTGAAGACGGCATCGCAATGTGGTTTGCCAAACATCAGCGTAACGTTGACGTTGATACCTGCTGCGATGGCGGCCGTGAAAGCTGGCAGGCTTTCTGGTGTGGCAGGGATCTTGATCATCGCGTTAGGCCGGGCGATGGCGGCCCACAAACGTTTGGCTGCAGCTTCAGTGCCCACGGTGTCGCGTGCTAGGTGTGGCGATACTTCCAGGCTGACGTAACCATCTAGACCTTGTGAATCGGTGTAGGCCTTGGTGAACAGATCGCATGCTGCTTGTACGTCGGGTACGGCCAGTGCTTCGAAACGTTGTTCGGTTGTCAGATTCTGCGTTTTAAGCTTGGCCAAGTCGTCGGCATAACCTGCACCAGAGGAAATCGACTTCTGGAAGATGGCAGGGTTGGATGTCACACCTGCGAGTTCGTCTTCCTGAATCAGCTTTTGCAGCGGGCCGGTCAGCAGCTCGCGAGATAGATTATCCAACCAGATACGTTGGCCCAGTTGTTTGGTTTGCAGCAAGGGGTTCATGATCTTTCAACCACGTGAATCAGAGGAAAAGTCCATGGTAGGTGAGGGGGATGTAGCCTGGCAACTGGTGTAGCGGTATGCGCTGGACTACATCTTTAGTGATATCACGATTTGTGCTGCCAGCTGGCCCGGAGCGGCTATCTGGCAAATATCGCTTCCTCGACGTCCAATAACCGGTTGGCAGGGAAGATGATGGCGAAACAACTGCCAGTGCCTATCTCGCTCTTGATATCCAGTTTGGCCTGATGTCGTTGAGCAATATGTTTGACGATGGCAAGGCCAAGGCCGGTGCCCCCGGTGGTTCGGGAACGCCCACGGTCCACGCGATAAAACCGCTCGGTAAGGCGTGGGATGTGCTGCGCTTCTACCCCAAGACCGGTATCGGTAACAAAGAAAACCGGCTGGCTGTTATCCAGTTTCCAGCACAATTTTATCTGCCCGCCATCGGGTGTGTAGCGTATGGCATTGGATACCAGATTGCCAAACGCACTATGCAATTCATCGTAATTGCCGCGTACGCAAAGGTCGGTCTCCTGGCTGACTGAAATACTATGTCGTCCTTGTGACAAACCTTCGGCATCACTGGCGAGCTGTTGGAGCAAGGCAGTAGCGTCGACGCGTTCATCCCGCCCTTCCAGGCCATTTTCCAGCCGGGAGAGTGTCAGTAGATCCTCGACCAGACGTTGCATGCGCTGAGTCTGCTCGAACATTAATTTCAGCTGGGCATCGCGAGTTGCGCTATCCAAATCTGGCATGTCGAGCAGTGTTTCCAGGAATCCACCTACCACGGTAAGCGGTGTGCGCAGTTCGTGCGAGACGTTGGCCACAAAGTCGCGGTGTACAGTCTGGATGCGTTCTAGCTGAGTGATATCACGCGTCAGCAACAGTTTGCGGGTACTGTCGAATGGCACCAGCTGCAGGCTCAGAACAAAGTTGTTGCCCGCCACATGGCGCAGGATGATCGGCTGACTGTAGTCCTGGTTGAGCAGGTACTGTTGAAAGGCTGGTTGGCGGACCAGATAGGCGATGTGTTGGCCGAGATCTTTCGTGCGATCGAGCCCCAGATGTTCCATAGAACGGGGATTACACCATTCGATCCGGTCCTCCTCATCCAGAACAACCACACCTTCCGGCATAGCTTCACCCGCTGCGACAAATCGATCCAATGCAGCAGAAAGCATGCGCTGGTTTTTACCTTGCGCCCGTACCATGCGGTAAAGCTTGCTGTAGACAGCATCCCAACTGCCCATTGCCTCTGGCATGCTTTGGGGAGTGGGGTCATCCAGCCAACGACTGAGACGATGCAAATTGCGTAGGTGATAGATTAGCATCCCAGCCATGCCGGCCAGGATAATCAGGAACGTGACAGCCCAACCAAAGAATGGCTGGAACACCAGTCCGAGCAGGGCTATGCCTGCCAGGAGCAAGGCGGAGCGCCACAAAAGCATGGAAATCCTCCGTCAATCATGAGCTCATAGTGCCGAGAGGCGGTAGCCGGTACCACGCACTGTCTGAATCAGTGCATCGTGGCCGGTTGCTTCCAGCGCGGAACGCAGACGACGGATATGCACGTCGACAGTACGTTCTTCTACGAAGACGTGGTCTCCCCACACGTGGTCAAGCAATTGAGAACGTGAATGCACACGTTCGGGGTGAGTCATAAAGAAATGCAGCAGACGGAATTCGGTAGGCCCGAGGTCAAGCCGTATGCCATCCCCCGAGACACGGTGCGTAGCGGGGTCGAGCGCCAATCCTTTGATTTCGACCACGTCATCGGTTATCTGTGGGGCACGTCTACGTAGCACCGCTTTGATACGGGCCTGTAATTCCCGCGGGCTGAAGGGCTTGGTGATGTAATCATCCGCACCGGTTTCTAGTCCGATTACCTTGTCGCTTTCTTCAGAACGGGCCGTCAGCATGATGACGGGTACTTGGCGTGTACGTTCGTCAGCGCGTAGCTTCTTGGAGAATTCGATGCCGCTCATCCCTGGCAGCATCCAATCCAGGAGTACAAGGTCAGGCAGCGCGGTCTTGACCAGATGCATACCGGCTTCGGCAGAGTCGGCGCGTAATACATGGTGGCCGGCCTGCTGCAGATTAAATGCAATCAGTTCTTGAATCGCGGGTTCATCTTCGACAAGCAGAATATTGGCTGGCATGACGGTAGGCCTTTGGGCTAAGTGATCGCAAACGGGTAAAAGATAGGCGGTTTGCTGTTCTTTATTGCGAGCTTAAGTACTCAGCATGACCGAAATATTACAAGTCTGCTTAATTCTCAGTTCAATGCTGTATAGCGGTTGATTTGTTCGTAGCCTAAACCCTTCGGTGCAAGCTCACGGTATGATGTCGGTTATAACCATTTGATTAATCTGCTATGGCCGGACTGAGCCCTGATACCCCTATTCCTGTCGGAATCACACTACACAGCGTAAGCCGCATGTTGGAAATTGTGTTCGACGATGAAGCGCAATTCACATTGCCATGTGAGTACCTGCGTGTCTTCAGCCCCTCTGCTGAAGTAAGAGGCCATGGTGGACCAATGAAGACGGTTCCGGGCAAACGAGATGTGAACATTATGGCTATCGAACCGATCGGTCATTACGCAGTCAAACTCATTTTTAGCGATGGTCATGACAGCGGACTGTTTGGTTGGGATACCTTGTACGCTTTGGGGCGCGATTACGCGACCAATTGGCAGGATTATCTGGATCGATTGGCTGTGGCTGGCTTAAGCCGCGATGCGGACTGACGAGAGTGATTAAGGTATGAACGAAAACACCACCCATTTTGGTTACAAGACAGTTGCTGAGTCGCAAAAATCCCAAAAGGTTGCCGAAGTGTTCCATTCGGTGGCCCAAAAATATGACGTCATGAATGACTTGATGTCTGCTGGCCTGCATCGGGTCTGGAAAGCGTTCACGATCGCCCAGAGCGGGGTACGGGAAGGCGCGAAGGTACTGGATATTGCCGGTGGAACAGGAGATTTATCCCTGGCGTTTGCCAAGCGGGCAGGGAAGACAGGCCAAGTCTGGTTGACTGATATTAATAGTTCCATGCTGACAGTGGGGCGGGACCGCCTGCTGGATAAAGGCTACATGCTGCCTGTCGCTCAGTGTGATGCAGAGCGACTGCCGTTTGCCAGCAACTACTTCGATTGCGTCAGCGTTGCATTTGGCCTGCGCAATATGACGCATAAGGATATTGCATTGTCCGAGATGCTGCGGGTGCTGAAGCCCGGTGGCCGCTTGCTGGTCTTGGAGTTCTCGAAGGTGACCAAGCCATTGGCGCCTATCTACGATTTCTATTCCTTTAATCTCTTACCGAAGATGGGCGAGCTGGTCGCCAATGATGCTGCAAGTTACCAGTATTTGGCGGAGTCTATCCGTATGCATCCAGGTCAGGAGGAGTTGGCACAGATGATGCGTGATGTTGGCTTTGATCGTGTTGATTACCATAACCTGACGGCAGGCGTAGTTGCCTTGCACAAGGGTTTCAAGATTTAGAAGCGAGATAGTTTATTTATGGCAGCTTGTCCGAATTGCAGTGTGCCCATGGAAGTGGAGCACTATCCCAGTAAGCAGGGTGGCGAGCTGGAGTTGGACATTTGTTTCAGCTGCCGATTGATTTGGTTCGACCAGTATGAAAGTGCCCAACTTACACCGGCTGCTGTAGTGGGGTTGTTCGAGCGCTTACACTCCCATCATGAAACGATGGGCGAGCAGGTGACCTTAAATACCAAGCTTACTTGTGTGCGGTGTGCCGATACCTTGCTGTCTACGCAGGATGTGGTGCGTCAAAATCGTTTCACCTATTACCGTTGTGGCGGTGGGCATGGCCGCTTGATCAGCTTCTGGCACTTTCTCCGGGAGAAGCAGTTCGTCCGCGACCTGAACCCACAGGAATGTCAGAAGTTGGCCGCCAGTGCTACGCAAATCAAGTGCAACAGCTGCGGTGCCAGGGTGGATGTTCGTAACCAGAATTCCTGTAACTATTGTCGTGCACCATTTGCGGTTCTGGATAAAGAAGCCGTCAGCAAAGCCTTGCTTGAATATCGCCAAAGCGCAGGAGCCGGGGGGGCAGCCCAGACAGCTGACATGGTAATTGCGCTGGAGCGGATGAATCAGGCTAAAAGACGTGAAAATGCGAAGGAGAGTTTGATAGATAAGATAGATACCACGATGGATGTGGTTGAAATGTTGTTTTGGCTATTACGCTGATTCTTAAGTAGGAGCCCAACCTGAAATTGGATTTTTTATTCTATATTTTTGGGCGAAAATAAAATTGATTGCAATTTTCTAAGCCATAAGAAGGGAAAGTCGAATAGAATTTCCAATTCGACGCCAATTAAATGGCATAGAGTGTGGCTATTTAATCGTTTAGTAATGCAGCAATGTTACAACGGTATCGCCCCGTAGAGGTCGAACTGGTTAAAAACGCTATTGCGTTTGTAAGTGAACGACCGGGAGGCAGGAACCAGGTCGATGAAAATGTTTTCATACCTTAATACATTCATGGAAGTAGCAAGATGACTATCGGTTTGTTTATCGACGGTGCGTATGCCTATAAGGCGTTTGGCCGCGACAAGATCAACTATCTGGAACTAAGACGGCTGATCGAGGAAGAACTTGATGATGAAGTGGATGAAGGCTACTTTTTCAATGCCGATGACAATCAGGCCATGTCTTCCAAGCTGCACAACGCATTGTCTTTTCCCTATCCGAAGGGGCCGGGGCTTCGGGTAAAGAACTACTGGTTGCAAAAGAAGCAGCTCTACTGGCCTAACCACCTTGGTGGTGGTCCGGTGCTCCATCCCGAGCAGACCCATATCAACTACGAGATCACTACCCAAAAGGCTGTGGATGTGGGTTTGGTCTATCACATGACCCGTTCTTTCCATAAGCGTAAGTGGACCAAACTCGCATTGTTTGCGGGTGATGGCGATTTCCACGAGCCCGTCCAGAATCTGGTCGAGTATGAGAATGTCGATCTCTACCTGATCGGTTCGCTGAACAGCATTGCCGATGTATTGCGCCCTTACGCCCGCCGTATCATTGAGGTGGATGTTGAGCCTGTGCGTGGCCGCTTGCGTTTTGTGGATCGCTGGCGCGAAGGTCAGGTTGAACGGTACGGCGACGAGCAGCCGGTTTAATTGGCATGCTGGGCCGGGCAGTTCTTAATCACCTCCTACTACAACGCACCGATCTGCGTAAAGAACTGGCACATCATGCAGGGCAGACCGCCCGATTGACTGTGCCGCCTTTCCGGCTGGATTTCGAGGTCGGCAGCGATGGCCTGCTCCTGGCAGCCTCCAAGGAGCCAGAGGCCAGTATTCTGATTCCGCCATGGTTATTACCCAGATTGGCCTTGCGTGACCCGGCTGCAGAGCGCTCGCTGCAAATCAGTGGCGATGCACAATTGGCCGGTACCCTAGGCCGGGTGCTACAGGCACTCGATTGGGATGCTGAGGCCGATCTGGCCCGCCTGCTTGGTGATATCCCCGCTCACCGTTTGGCTGAAACAGCCCGTAATATGGTCGGCGATCCACGCGCGATTGCACGTAACTTGGCTGAAACGACGGCAGAGTATCTGCAGGAAGAAGCGCGCATGCTCGTTGCCCGCCCTTCAGTGGATCAGTTCGTGAACCAAGTGGATACCTTGCGCGATGATGTGGCCCGGCTGACCAAACGGCTGGCCCAATTAGAAAATGGAGACAAACCATAATGAGCGAGCTGTTGTTCCGGGATGATGCCTACCTTAAAAACTGTACAGCTAATGTGACAGCTGTCGGCGAGCGAGGTATTCAGTTCGACCGCACGGTGTTCTACCCGAATGGCGGTGGTCAACCAGGCGATATCGGCCACATATTGCGGGCGGATGGTACGACGATTCAGATTATCAACACCGTCAAAGGCGGTGGGCCAGACGAGGTATGGCATGTGCTGGCCGATGATGCTGCCCATCCGGCGCTCGGCGAGCAGGTTCAATTGCAGCTGGATTGGGATCGCCGCTATACGCACATGCGCTATCACACTGCCTTGCATCTGCTTTGCGCGGTGGTGGCGGCCCCCGTCACCGGTGGGCAGGTTGCACAGGACAAAGCCCGCCTCGATTTTGCGGTTGAGATGGATGCATTGAACAAAGAAGCTATCGAGACGGGGTTGAATGCCTTTGTCGATGCAGGCCACACGGTTGACCAGCGTTGGATTACTGATGCAGAGCTCGATGCGCAGCCGGAGCTGATCAAGACCATGTCTGTCTCACCGCCTCGTGGTGCTGGGGAGGTTCGACTGATCGAAGTGGCAGGGACCGATTTGCAGCCCTGTGGTGGCACCCATGTACGCAATACTGCTGAAATCGGCAGGTTGGTCGTGCAGAAGATCAAGTCCGAAGGTAAACAAAACAAGCGCGTTATCATCGCTTTCGCGGCTTAACACTCTGTATTGGCCTTGGTGGCCGCTCCCACATGTTTCTTTTCCGCCTGTTCAAAATCATCCGCATCGTGTTTGCCTATGGCCTGGATGAGTTCATCCTGGGTCACGAGCGTGTACGTGGGTTGGAGCGGTTCGTCAGCATCGTGCTGTTTTGGCGCAAGTTCGATACGCCGCGAGCAGTACGATTGCGTCTGGCGATGGAAAAGCTGGGACCTATCTTTGTCAAATTCGGGCAGGTGCTGTCGACAAGGCGCGATCTTTTGCCGGTGGACTTGGCGGATGAACTTGCGCGTTTACAGGACAAGGTACCGCCATTCGATTCCGATCTGGCCGCGAAGATCATCCAGCAAAGCCTGGGCCGGATACCCGAGCAATTGTTCCGTCGGTTCGATACCCAACCGGTTGCATCGGCCTCCGTTGCTCAGGTGCATTACGCGGAAATGCATGATGGTCGGCGTGTAGCCGTCAAGGTGTTGCGCCCAGCTATCCGCCCTATCATCGAAATGGATATGGCGCTGTTGAAAGTGATGGCCTGGCTGGTGGAAAAGCTGTTTTCCGATGGCAAGCGACTCAGGCCGCGTGAAGTGGTGGCTGAGTTCGATCGCTATCTACATGATGAGTTGGACCTGCAACTGGAAGCTGCCAATGCCAGCCAACTGAGGCGTAACTTCCTCAACAGCAATATGTTGCTGGTGCCAGAGGTATTCTGGGATTACACCAGTCGCGAAGTGATGGTGATGGAGTGGATGGAGGGTACCCCTATCTCCCAGATTGAGAAGCTGCAGGCTGAGGGTATCGACCTGAAAAAGCTCAGTCGCTACGGTGTGGAGATTTTCTTCACTCAGGTGTTTCGCGATGGTTTTTTTCATGCCGATATGCACCCAGGCAATATCTTTGTCTCTGCCGACAACCGTTATATCGCACTGGACTTTGGCATTATCGGCAGCTTGGCCGATGAAGACCGCCGCTACTTGGCGATCAATTTCCTCGCTTTTTTCCAGCGGGACTATAAGCGCGTCGCCATTACCCATATCGAATCCGGATGGGTGCCAAAGGAAACCAAGGTCGGTGAGCTGGAAGCTGCCATCCGTACGGTTTGTGAACCTATCTTTGATAAGCCCATCAGCCAGATTTCCCTGGGCCAGATTCTGTTGCGCCTGTTTGAAACATCGCGCCGATTCAATGTCGAGATTCAACCGCAGCTCGTTCTACTGCAAAAAACCCTTTTGAATATCGAGGGGCTTGGGCGCCAGCTTGATCCTGATCTGGATCTTTGGGCAACGGCCATGCCATTTCTTGAGCGTTGGATGAACGAGCAGATTGGCTGGCGGGCACTCCTGCGCCAGATCAAGCAAGAGGCACCTTATTGGGCTGAGTCGCTCCCCTTGCTTCCCCGTGCAATTACCACCTTGGCGGACCCTGCTCGTCAGGCCAAGCAGCAGGAAGCCAATGCGCAACTGATCGAGTTGCATCGGTTGCGTAATGAATGGCTGGCTGTGATTGCTGGCGTGCTGACGGCGATTTTGGTCGTTCTGGCCGTCGTGCTGCGTTAACTTTTTCCTGCTTGGAACCAGAGTTCAACGCCGTATCGCAGACGCGCAATAAGATCGTGGGCAGGTTCTTAGAACAGGTCGTGAGCCGTATTGTCATGTGTGCTTCGAACACTAATACCTATATTGGTGTTTGAAGTGCAGCAAAACGGTGAACTGGTTCGTTGCCAAGTGTCTCTATGTAGCGTGGCTGTAATTCCCTACGTGCAGTGACTCCGCTACATTGGGTAATACGCCGCTGCGCCCAATCCTAATAAGAGATACGTCATGACCCTCTACGACAACGCTACCTCCAAGGACCTGCCGCTGGAGCGGGATCTCGACCTCCTGGCGAGGTTGCTAGCTGAGACGATCCGTCACGAAACTGGAGAGGACACGCTCAAGCAGATCGAAGCCATCCGTGAACTGGCGGTTCGTTTTGTCTGGGAAGCCGACTCCAATGCCGCAGATGAATTGACGGCAACGCTGGCGAATCTGAGCGACGACAACACGATCGCATTAGCCCGCGCATTCAGCTATTTCTCGCATCTTTCCAATATTGCTGAGGACTTGCACCACAATCGCCGTCGGCGCTACCACCGTATCCAGGGCAGCAAGGATCAGCGCGGCAGTCTGTCGCATTCATTGGAAGAGTTGACAGCGCGAGGTGTTTCTCCCGAAGCCATCAAGAATATGGTGGCATCCACCCTGATAGCACCAGTGCTCACAGCCCATCCAACCGAGGTACAGCGCAAGACCTTGCTCGATTGCGAGCGCACCATCGCCCGTACTTTGCGTATGCGGGATAGGGAAACGTTGACGCAGGAAGAGTTGGAAGAGAACGACGCCGCGCTACAGCGTGTGGTGCTGACGCTTTGGCAAACCCGGGAAATCCGTGCATTCAAACTGTCCGTAAAAGATGAGATTGAGAATGGGCTTAGTTACTTTCGCTCTACCTTTCTCAAGCAACTGCCACGTATCTATATCGAACTGGAAGACCGCCTTACCAAGCTGACAGGGGAAGAGGTACAACTACCCACCTTCATGCACGTCGGCTGCTGGATTGGGGGGGATCGTGACGGCAACCCGTTCGTAGTGCCGGATGTGACCCTGCATGCGATAGCACGCCAAGCTGCGGTTGCCTTCGACTTTTACTTCGAGGAAGCCACGAAGCTTGAAGGTGAATTGAGCATGTCCTCACGCATGGTGGAAGTCAGCGAAGCCGTGCGTGATATCGCCCAGCGCTCGCCTAACCAGCCTGCAAGCCGGGCTGAGGAGCCTTACCGGCAGGCCATGGCAGCCATTCGCCAGCGTATTTTGGCGACAGCGCATATTCTGGGTAGGTTCCGTGCCTACATCCTGCCTTTTGAGGGTGCGGTCCCCTATGGCGGTGCGAAGGAGCTGGCGGATGATCTGCGTGCTGTCAGCAATTCCTTGGCTGGCCATGGCTCGGCTATTCTGGCTAGTGGCCGCCTACGTAGGTTAATCCGGGCTGTGGAAGTATTTGGTTTTCACCTTGCGCCGCTCGATATGCGGCAGCACAGCAATGTGCATGAAAAGGTGGTGGCCGAGCTCTTTCAGAAGGCTGGCCTCGAAGACTATATGGCGTTGAATGAAACAGAACGCCGTACAGTATTACTGCGCGAACTCGCCAGTGCTCGCCTGTTGGTCACGCCTTATGTGGAATACAGCGAAGACAGTGCGAAAGAGCTGGGTATCTACCGTACTGCAGCGGAAGTACAGCAGAAGTATGGTTTGGCGGCGCTGCCCAACTACATTATTTCAAACGCACAAAGCGTGTCCGACCTCCTGGAAGTGGCGGTGCTGCTTAAGGAAGTGGGCTTGATTGCGCTTGCACCCAAGCCACACGCTGCCATCAATATCATCCCCTTGTTCGAAACGATCCCTGACTTGCGTGGCAGTGACCAGATCGTGCGGGAACTCTTTGCCTTGCCGCAATGGATGCAACTGGTTGCGCAACGCCAGGGCGTGCAGGAGATCATGCTTGGGTATTCCGACAGCAACAAGGATGGCGGTTACCTGACTTCAAACTGGGAGCTTTACAAAGCCGAGGTCAAATTGGTGGATGTGTTCCACCAGGCCGGGGTGAAGCTGCGTTTGTTCCATGGGCGTGGCGGTTCGGTGGGGCGCGGCGGTGGCCCGAGCTACGAAGCTATCCTGGCCCAGCCGGCAGGCTCCGTGGCGGGGCAGATTCGTATTACCGAGCAAGGTGAAATCATCGCAGCCAAGTATTCGGATGCTGAAGTGGGACGGCGTAATCTGGAGACTATCCTCGCCGCGACATTGAGCGCGAGTTTTCCCGGGGCCAAGGCACTCGATGCCGATACGCCAGAACGTTTGGCACTGATGGAAAAACTCTCTGATATCGCCTACCGCGAATACCGTGATCTGGTTTATGCCACACCCGACTTCATTACCTACTTCCGCGAAGCGACGCCGATTTCGGAAATCGCCAAGCTCAATATCGGCAGCCGGCCGGCCGCGCGTAAGGCGACCAATAGCATTGCCGATTTGCGCGCTATTCCGTGGGTATTTTCCTGGGCACAGAACCGTTTGATGTTGCCGGGCTGGTATGGCTTTGGCACCGCGATTGCGGCGTATCGTGAGGAAAAAGGCGACGCTGCCATCGAAGAGTTGGCAGGGCTTTATCGTGACTGGCCATTCTTTCGCACAACTATCAGCAATATGGAGATGGTGCTGGCTAAGAGCGATATCCATTTGGCCAGACGCTATGCCGGTTTGGTCAAAGACGCCGACATTGCGCAGCGTATATTCGGCCGCATCAAGGCGGAGTGGCGGCGATCGGTGGATGCGGTGCTGGCGATAACCAGCCACAAGGAATTGCTTGGCGACAATCCATTACTAGCGCGCAGCCTGAAGAACCGGCTACCCTATCTGGATCCGCTCAACCATCTGCAAGTCGACCTGCTCAAGCGCTGCCGCGAGGGGGACGAGAGTGAGGATGTGATGTATGCGATTCATCTCACCATCAACGGGATTGCCGCCGGGTTGCGCAATAGCGGCTGACGAGCGTGGCTATCGACCGGTAATACCCGCTTTGTTCTCCCATCAGTTATCTGCTGAGCGGGGTGTTTGTGGCCATACCGGCCGATTTTCTCTTTTGCGTGGTGTGCTTGCCCTGGCCTTGCTTGGCCAGGTGCATGCCTTGCCTATCGATTTCAACGATAAGGTCGAGGCGGCGCTATTGTGCCGCTCTGAGTGGAGTACCGCCTTCTGGCATGACTACTTTAATCGCCATTTACAGAAGTCTATTCGCGACTGGGGTGAAGCTCGGTGGTGGGCCTCGCAAAACGCTACTCTTGGTGGTGCAGCTACGCTGGAGATGTTCGTCAACCTTGATACCAGTCAGGCGCTGATGATAGGCGCGTTGTTCGATCAGCCGGTCGAGAGCGTGAAGCGTACGATTGAGGAAACGTTGAAAGTGGAGTTCAAGCCGGTACAAACGCTCAATGGCCTACGTTATATGACCGATACGATGAGTGTATTGACCAGCCTCACCAACCAGAAGACCAAGTGGTACTGTGCGCGTTGGAATATGGGGAATCGGGAGAGAGTAAAACCGATGACCCCAAACTAGCAACCTGTCCACGATCTTACTGCGCAGCTGTGATCATGGCTTATGTGCTGCTCGAAATCCTCATGTACCTAAGTACACTCCGGTTTCTGCGCTGCTCTGCACCCTGCTGACAGCAGCTCGCGACAGATCGTGAACAGGTTCTTAGAATTTGTTAAGAGTCTGCTGCGCGTCAGCAATACTGCGTTAAAAACGCCCTCGGAATGCTCATTTACCACTTGTAAACTCTGCTTCCTCGGGCGTTTTCGCCTTATCTTGCTTTAGCTCGTGAGACTTTGCAGGACTTGCTGGCGACCTATAGCGAGCAGCTGTCAGCAGGGTGCAGAGCAGCACATGAGCCCTGATCACAGCTGCGCAGTAAGATCGCTTAGGCCTTCTTGCCGCACACGAAACGCTGGATCAACGCATCAAGCGACAGCTTGCCCGGTCCGTGGGCAATCAGTGTTACTAACAACAAGCCCCAGAGTATGTGCTGGGTCAGACCTGCGGCTTGCTCTGGTGTGCCCAATACGTGCCAGTAAGAGATTACGGCCATCACGTTCACACCAAACAGTCCTAATGCACCGAACCTGCCTGCCAACCCCAGTGCCAGTAGCACAGGGAAAACCAACTCCCCGGCGGTGCCCGCAAACGCAGCAACATTCGGCGGCAATAGTGGTGCGTGGTATTCCTCGGTAAAGAGAAACACTGTGGTGTCCCAGTCCTGGATTTTGGTCAGGCCGGAACTGAAGAACACATTGGCGATATAAAGTCTTACCACCAAGTCGGCAATCGGGGCGAAGTAGCACTCAAGCAGTGCGCTGGCTTTCTGGCCGATTGCCAGAGTACGGGTCAGTATTGCATTCATGATTTTGAGTCCAGTTGAAAATCGACAATGACTTGGTCGGTTACCCAGCGTTGTAATGACAGTCCAAAATCAAATTCCATATCTTCATCAAGTGCCCGCTCTAACGCTTCAGGTAGCGGCAAGGCCTGTTGGCAGGCGTTCAGGAAGGCAAACTCGGCAGGTAATAAGCGCCGAACCTGTACCCGATTACGTGCATTGCGCCAGACCAACACGAGCTCGCCACCTTGATCGGGCGATGGGAAGGCATTGGCAGCATCCTGTTCCAGCGGTTGGTGAGCACGCCATAGGCTGGCAACAGGCCAGGGTGAACGTAGAAGACTAACGGCGGGGGCGAGCACGAAGTTGAGGTGGGCTTGCTGTTCACCCAGCACGGCGGCGAGTGCATCGAAACGCAGCATTTCGCAGTCGGCAGCGTAGTAAGCCAAGTGACAGTACCAATCCAGCCGAGCTGCATCGGCAAGATAAGGCAGGTCTTGGGCCGGTTCAAACGAGGCGATGAATGCCGGGAAGCTATTACCATAGACATTCATATCGCCAGACAGGGATGGGGTGAGCCGCGCATAGGCGCGTGCCATACCACCAAAGAATTCATCGCCTACCAGCTGCAGAACAACTGGGTAGGCCTCGGCCAGCGCATCGGCCCGGTTGAACAAGGTATTGTTGGCGTAGGCGGTTGCGCCACGGGCGTATTGGCCGAACAAATCGTCGGCAAGCGTTGCATCATGCGTGGCGGCGATAAAGCGGTTTTGCAGATCGTCCAGATTCATACCAGTGCGCCTTGCTTATTCAGGATGGTTTGGGCTCGGTCAGCTTCTGCCAGTAATTCGGCCAGCGGTGGCAGGTGTGTATCGCGTTCCAGCAAAACTGGCTGTGGTCCAAACCGGTGCAATGCAAACTCAAGCAGGTCCCAGACGTCTTCACGAACCGGGGTGCCGTGTGTATCTAACCATAGCCCGTCCTCGCGCTCCTCGAAGCCGGCGACATGAATTTCACCAACAGCATCGGTGGGTAATGCATTGATGGCAACGCGGGCATCGCGGCCCAGGTTGTGCTGGTTTACATAAAGATTGTTCAGGTCGAGCAACAGGCCGCAGCCGCTGCGTTGCGCCAGTGCTGCAAGGAACTCGCCCTCGGGAATGGCATCATCGTGGAAGGCGATATAACTCGACAGGTTCTCTATCAACAGGCATCGACCCAGCGCTTCCTGGGCCTGCTCGACCTGCGTGACCATAAAGTCCAGTGCAGCCTGGCTATATGGTAGTGGTAGCAGATCGTTGAAGCATTCCCTAGCGGTGCGGTTCCAACAGAGGTGTTCCGATACACTGGCTGGTTCCAGCCGCTCGATCAGGCTACGGAATTTAGCAAGATGCTGCACATCGAGCCCACAAGCGGAGCCGATGCCTAACCCAACGCCATGCAGGCTTAGTGGATAGTCGGCGCGAATAGCCGTTAGTGCCGCGAGGTTGGCGCCACCACCGAAATAATTTTCAGGGTGGACTTCCAACCAAGCGATTGCCGGACGTTCCGCCAGTACCTGGCGGATATGGGGCAGGCGCAGACCGATGCCTGCTGCGTGGGGTAGGGTAGGGTAAGGCATGGTGTATCCAAAAGAAAAACGGGCAGCCAAGGCCGCCCGTTACGTATTACCTAGGCCAGATTACTTTTTGCCTGGCTGGGTGCTGCCACCCATTTTTTCGCAGGTGCCCTTGGCAACAAACTTCCACTCGTTCGGGTCATTGTCGGCCTTGGCTTGGCCAGCACAGCTGTGGCTGCCGTTGGTGGCGGCGCAGTCATTCTTGCCAGCCTTGGCGACACCGTAGCATTTTTCCTTGGCGGCCTTATCGTCGGCCATTGCACCCGTGGAAAGACCCATGGCGATGAGGCTAGTCAAAGCACCGGCGATAAGGGCTTGTTTCTTGTCCATTTCAAACTCCTGTTTGCGTCAATAAGTAGGGCGGTTACGTTTGTACCGTGAGCCTTAGTCGAGCATAGCTCAGGATCCATTACACGCAATCGTGAAATTAAATTTATGCATGATGGAATGAACGAGGGCTGAACCAGATAGGCTTACCCGGCTTGGATCGGGTGATGTTAGGCAGACTACCAGCAGCCTGCGGGGGGTCTGGCGTATCTGCACGCTTGTCATATGCGTTGAAGCTTCTTGCGTTTAGCCGCGCCCGAATGATTAATAGCCCTTAGTCGATCTGATATTTGCGTTTGAGCGGCTCAAGCACATTGTTGGACTGGAGGCGTTCAAAAGCGCTCTGCAGCCGTTGCACAATTTCCGGGTCGGACTGACGATTCAGCGCAAAGTAGTAGCCGTCGGTACGCTTGCTCATGGTCAGCTCCGTCACAAGCTGGTCCACCGGTAATTCTGTACGGCTTGCCACGTATCGCATCATCGCCGGATTACCTGCCACGAAATCCACTGACTTGAGCTGCAATAGTTTGATTAGGTCGTTACGCTTGTCGACGGTAATCAAATTGAAGCCGCGTACGAATCCCTGGGCTAGCAGCATGTCCATGCCGACGTCGCCATTGAGTACTGCAACACGAAAGCGGCGTGCCTCGGTCAGCGTACTGGCCCGGGCTTCCGAGCTGCTTAGTCGCAGCAGGGAGGTTACCCGAGAGGCATAGGGTCCAATCCAATGGAAGTAGACCTCACGCTCTGGTGTACGTGCGATAGTGAACACCAAAGTATCAGGCTGTTGTTTTGCGAGACTGAGTGCGCGTGCCCAAGGTACGAGTTCGAGCTTGTACTCCTGATTTGCTTCTTTCATCAGTAAACTCAGTACTTCGACCGCGTAGCCACTGGGTTCCCCGTGCTCATTCAATAGGTTGAAAGGGGGCAGGTCTTCGGTATAGGCATGCACCCCACCGGCATGCACTGCCAAGCAGAGCAGGAAAGCCAGCAGCGCGCGAACCATCATAGACGATACCACCTTGGTGGAAGGGATACGGCCAGTATAATCAGGCGATTCAATTTTATCCGTGGATTCTATGTCTACCCATACCGCCTGCGATTTGGGGCCGTTGCACACTCTAGGATTGCGTGCCCAAGCCGAATGTCTGGTCCACTTTACCGATGGCCACCAGCTTCAGGCTTTGCTGGCCGAAGCCGAGCGTCCTTTGCGGGTATTGGGCAGCGGCAGCAATCTGGTGCCGGGTGAGCGGGTGGGAGGTACGGTGATTCGGGTGGAACTGGTCGGTCGTACCTTGCTGGGAGAGGATGAATACGCTTGGTACGTGGCGGCCGCGGCGGGTGAGAACTGGCATGACTTCGTACAGTGGACGCTGGAACAAGGCTGGCCTGGTCTGGAGAACCTGTCGTTGATTCCCGGTACGGTTGGGGCGGCACCCATTCAGAACATCGGCGCTTATGGTGTGGAGCTGAAAGATCGCTTCCACGGTCTGGCAGCGTTGAGTCTGGAGGATGGTTCAGTCTGCCTTTTCACACCTGAACACTGTGAATTCGGTTACCGCGACAGTATTTTCAAGCACGGGCAGGCAGGAAGATGGTTGATTACGGAAGTTTTGTTCCGTTTACCCAAGCAGTGGGAGGCCAAGCTTGATTATGGTGATTTGCGAGCCCGGCTTGATGGCCAGGAGATCACACCGCAAGCTGTGGCCGACGCGGTGATTGCTACACGGCAAAGCAAACTGCCCGACCCGGCGGTTATCGGTAACGCAGGCAGCTTTTTCCACAACCCGGTGGTGAGCGCCGAGGTGGCAGCAGCATTGCGCGAGCGTTTTCCAGGGCTGGTCAACTACCCGCAAGAAGATGGCCGGGTAAAGCTCGCAGCTGGCTGGATGATCGAACAGGCAGGGTGGAAGGGTAAGCGGCTAGGGCAGGTAGGCATGTACGACAAGCAAGCCCTGGTGTTGGTCAACCACGGTGGTGCTGGCGCGGCAGATGTAAAGGCGCTGATGCAGGCAGTACAAGCTGATGTGGCTAAGCAGTTCGGTGTAGCGCTTACGCCGGAGCCCATCTGGTGGTAGCGCGGCCGGTACGGCACGTTTGGATCACGGCCACGACGGGTGCAGGCAAGACGACCTTGGCGCGCGCATTAGGCCAGCGTTGGCATATTGCGCATATCGAATTGGATGCATTGTATTGGGAGCCTGGCTGGCAACCTGCTGAACTGGAGGTATTCCGTCAGCGCGTCATGCACGCTTTGCGGGCACCTGGTTGGATAGTCGACGGTAATTATTCTGCAGTACGCGATCTTTATTTGCCCCAAACCGACCTTGTGATCTGGCTTGATTACGGTTTTTGGCGCAATCTGTCGCGCTTGCTGGGGCGCACAGTGCGCCGTGTGGGTAGGGCGGAACCGCTATGGGCAGGAAATCGTGAGCATTTGAGTAAAGTACTGAGCCGCGACTCCATCCTGCTTTGGTTTTTCCAGACTTATTGGCGTCGCCGGCGCGAGCTACCTCAGTTATTGGATGAAATGGCTGCGCAAGGCGTGTTGGTAGCGCGCTTGCACACACCAGCAGCGCTGGAAGCTTGGTTGTCCTCGTTCCCTGTTTCCTTGGCGCCGGCACCAAGCGCTTGCTCGGGCGATGCTTGGTAATTGCCGTTGACGTAAGTCGCGAGTAACATCGCGCGCTTTTCCCAACCCCGGCCGGGCGACTCTTGGCTGAACGGAGGAACCCTATGTTTTCCTTTATCCTCAGGAAATTGGCGACAGTGATCCCGACCTTTATCGGCATCACGCTGGTCGCCTTCGCCCTGATCCGCATGATTCCGGGTGATCCGATCGAGGTGATGGTCGGCGAACGTCGGCTTGATCCTGAAATGCACGCGGCAGCCATGAAGCGGTTGGGTTTGGACCAGCCACTGCATGTGCAGTACCTCACCTATCTGAACAAGCTGACCGAGGGTGATCTGGGCATCAGTCTGGTGACGCGTGAACCTGTGACCAAGGAATTCCTGGCCCTGTTCCCCGCCACAGTCGAATTGGCGATGTGCGCACTGTTATTTGCTGTTTTGCTTGGCCTGCCTGCCGGGATGATCGCCGGGTTGAAACGCGGTTCGATTTTCGACCACGGCGTAATGGGCGCGGCCATGACCGGTTACTCCATGCCCATCTTCTGGTGGGGCCTGATTTTGATCATGTTCTTCTCGGTCAGTCTTGGGTGGACGCCGGTATCGGGCCGTATCGCGATTGAGTACGACATCCCGGTTCGTACCGGCTTTCTCTTGATCGATAGTTGGTATTCCGGTGAAGAGGGCGCGTTCAAGTCTGCGGTGATGCATTTGATTCTGCCTACGATTGTGCTCGGTACGATTCCGCTGGCAGTGATTGCGCGGATGACGCGTTCATCGATGCTGGAAGTGCTGCGCGAAGACTATATCCGCACAGCACGCGCCAAGGGCTTGGCGCCCGTCCGCGTGGTGGTGGTGCATGCCCTGCGTAATGCGCTTATCCCGGTGATTACGGTGATTGGCCTGCAAACCGGAACTTTATTGGCCGGTGCTGTGCTGACCGAAACCATCTTCTCCTGGCCCGGCATCGGCAAGTGGCTGGTTGATTCGATTTCGCGCCGTGATTACCCGGTAGTACAGGCGGGCATTCTGGTTTCGGCCACCATCTTCATTGTGGTGAACCTGATTGTGGATATTCTCTACGGCGTGGTGAACCCGCGCATCCGCTCGGCTAAATAAGGACTGCGCCATGACAACAACGGTTCAAGCCAACGAGACCACGCCGAGCTTTCCTTCCCCGATGAAGGAGTTCTGGCAGAGCTTCTCTGCGAACAAGGGTGCGCTGGTAGCCCTGTTCATCTTCCTGTTTATTCTGTTTTGCGCATTGTTCGCCGATGTGATCGCGCCGCACAGCCCGATTGAGCAGTATCGCGACCATATGCTGACGCCACCTTCCTGGGCGAAAGATGGCCTCCAGACCTACCTGCTGGGTACGGATGAGTTGGGGCGCGATATCCTGTCTCGCCTTATCCATGGCGCCCGTGTTTCGTTGATGATCGCCTTCATGTCCGTGGTGATGTCGATGATTCCCGGCATCGTGCTTGGCTTGGTCGCGGCGTTTTTCCAGCGCTATCTCAGCCCGGCCATCATGCGTTTGATGGACATCATGCTGGCCTTGCCATCGTTGCTATTGGCCATCTGTATTATCACCATCCTGGGGCCTGGCCTGATCAACACTATGATCGCCATCGCCATCGGCACCCTGCCAAGCTATGTACGCCTGACCCGTGCCGCAGCCATGGCCGAGATCAACAAGGAGTACGTGACTGCCAGCCGGGTTGCCGGGGCAGGTACGCTGCGGTTGATGTTTGTCACCGTGCTGCCTAACTGTATGGCACCGCTGATTGTCAACGCGACCCTGGGTTTCTCCAGCGCGATTTTGGAAGCTGCAGCATTGGGCTTCCTAGGCCTTGGCGTACAGCCACCCACGCCTGAGTGGGGCACCATGCTGTCGGCTGCGCGTGACTATATCGAGCGTGCACCTTGGGTTGTTACCATGCCTGGTCTGACGATATTGATCTCGGTGTTGTCCATCAACCTGATGGGTGATGGTCTACGTGATGCGCTTGATCCACGCCTGAAGCGCGCTGCTTAAGGTCGTAGACCATGTCTCTTTATCCCTATTTCATCACTTTGCCCGGTATTTCCGGACGCTTGAGTGCAGCGGGAGCCCGACCCATTCCCGTTGATTTGTCCCACTCCCTCCGCCTTCGCTGCTGCGAAGGAGCCTCGTTGCCGCTCGCAGGTGTTTACCTTCGAGTCGCCATGGAGAGCGCTACATGAGTCTTTTGAAAATCAAGAATCTGCGTGTCGAGTTCGGCTCGAAAGCGCATCCTTTCCCCGCTGTCGATGGTTTGGATTTTGAGATCGACCGCGGCGAGCTGGTCGGTATTGTCGGTGAGTCGGGCTCTGGTAAGTCGGTGACCATGATGGCGCTGATGGGCCTGATCGATGCACCTGGCCGTGTGACCGCCGATGAGCTGATGTTCGATGGCCACGACTTGCTCAAACTGTCGGCCAGCCAGCGGCGCAAGATCGTCGGCAAAGACATCTCCATGATCTTCCAGGACGCGCTGACCAGTTTGAACCCGGCCTATACGGTGGGTTTTCAGATCAAGGAATCGCTCAAGATTCACATGGGCTTACGCGGTGCTGCGCTGGATAAGCGGGCGTTGGAGCTTTTGGAACTGGTTGAGATTCCGGATGCCAAGAGCCGGTTGAACGCCTATCCGCATCAGCTCTCTGGGGGTATGAACCAGCGGGTGATGATTGCGGTTGCCATTGCCTGCAATCCTAAGCTTCTGATTGCCGATGAACCCACGACGGCGCTTGATGTGACTATCCAGGCGCAGATCATGGATTTGCTGGGGCGGCTGCAGAAAGAGCACAACATGGGCTTGATCATGATTACCCATGATTTGGCTGTGGTGGCGGAAATGGCCAAGCGCATCTGCGTGATGTATGCGGGCCAGGTGGTGGAGGAAGCGACTGTTGAGCAGCTCTTCCGTGCGCCGCACCACCCCTATACCCAGGCCTTGCTCGATGCGATTCCTGAACATAACAAGGGTGCCAAGCGCCTGTCTGCTCTTGCAGGTATTGTCCCTGGTCATTACGACCGACCCAAGGGCTGCCTGTTAAGCCCGCGTTGCCGTTATGTGCAAGACCGTTGCCGTGGCGAACGCCCGCAACTACTGGGTGAGGCTGGCCGTGTGCGCTGCTTCTTCCCCTTGAATGCCGGAGGGAGCAGTCATGTCTGATCTCAAGCAGGATTTGTTGGTCGCGAACGACCTGACCCGCTACTACGAAGTCAGCAAAGGCTTCTTGAAAGGACGGGCAACAGTGAAGGCGCTCAATGGCGTGTCCTTCAGCTTGCAAGCCAAGCGCACACTGGCGGTTGTCGGAGAGTCCGGTTGCGGCAAGTCGACGCTGGCGCGTCAGCTCACAATGATTGAGCCTGCCACCTCGGGTACGCTGAATATTGAAGGGGTGGATGTAGCCAAGGCTGACTACGCGACGTTGAAGGCTATGCGCAGCAAAGTGCAGATGGTGTTTCAAAACCCTTATGCATCGCTGAATCCACGCAAGACTATCGTCGACACCTTGAACGAGCCGCTGATGATCAACACAGCGCTATCGAAGGCGGCCCGGCGTGAGAAGATCGATGCCATCGTTGCCAAGGTCGGCTTGAGGCCTGAGCATGTGCATCGTTATCCGCATATGTTCTCGGGTGGTCAACGCCAGCGCATCGCGATTGCCCGCGCCATGATTCTGAACCCCAAGATCGTGGTGGCCGATGAACCTGTGTCGGCGCTTGATGTGTCGATCCAGGCGCAGATTCTGAACCTGTTCATGGACCTGCAAGAGGAGTTCAACACGGGTTATGTGTTTATCTCCCACAACCTCAGCGTGGTGGAGCATGTTGCCGACGATTTGATGGTGATGTACCTGGGCTCGACGGTGGAATACGGCAGCAAGACCAGTATCTATGCCAAGCCGATGCACCCCTATACCCAGGCTTTGATGAGTGCGACGCCTGCGATTCGTGAGGAAGACCGGCGTATCAAGATCAAGATCACCGGCGAGTTGCCCAGTCCGCTCAATCCGCCTTCCGGTTGTTCTTTCCATAAGCGGTGCCCGCATGTGGTGGAGCGCTGCAAGGCCGAGGTGCCGCAGTTGCGGCAGGTGGCTGATAGGTTGGTGGCGTGTCACCGGGCAGAGGAAGTTAACGCTTAAAGATCTGTTGCGCCTCTGCGATACGGCGTTAAAAACACTCTCGGAATGCTCATTTACCACTCGTAAACTCCGCTTCCTCGGGTGTTTTCGCCTTGTCTCGCTCTAGGGTCTGTTGACGTTTTGACTTCGGTATATTGAAGAAGCGCAGCAAACCCGCAGAATTACGGTTCCTATACCAATCACCCTGCGGGTTTGCTATGCCCCGATTGATGCTCAGTGACGAGCTTTGATCGAAGCTGGAGAAAATTCTTCTTCAGCAAACCATTTACCACAAGCCGTATCTGCGAATGACCGTTGAGGGAATGCTCTACCGGATGCGCGTGGGCTGTCCATGGCGAGATCTGCCCAGTGCTTTTGGCGGCTGGAACACCATCTACA